>NZ_JAKJTA010000014.1:0-123227 GCF_050337555.1 Vibrio profundum | reverse complement strand
GATGGGCACCCAAGAAACGAAGCGGTTAAAGCGTTAAAAAATGACACGTTAACCCAATGGAAAATCGACTCTGGTTACCATGACCGCTCCCTGTCTGAGACGGCCATGTCTCGATACAAAGGACTCACTAGCGGTCAATTGAGCTTAAGGCATTACAACGCTCAAGTCGGTGAGGCACTCGCTAATGTCAAAGCCATGAACAAAGTCATAGGACTAGGTATGCCTGTTAGACACTAACGGAAGCTAAGCGTAGGTAAGATCTGTCTTCAACCTGATTTGTTCAACAACGCCACACGAAGGTATAATGCGCCAGTCAGGTTTTCGCGATGGCCAGTTTGTGGATAAAGTATTAATGTCGGTTCTATCTAGTGAATGGGAATTGGAGTAGAATGTAAGTCTAAAGATATCACCCTAAGGTAATGATTTTGTTTGTTAAAAAATCAATTCATGTAAAGAGTAAACTCATTTTTATTAGCAGTGTTCTCACTCTCGTATTAGTTGGAGGAGTATAAAGATCTTTCGCTAATTTAGGACGAAACAGCCTGTGAAAATAATAAGTGGTACTTGATGAGAGAAGAAAAACATATCTACGACAAAATGTGGCGAAATTTTGAACGCATTGTAACTGCTAGCCAATGTCAAACTGATCCTATGATCGATAACTCAGCTGACAGTCGTCGTGGAATTACATCGCTGTCTTACCTAAGTGATAGCAAGCCATTGACAAGCAATATATCAAGCTTTCTGAGTGAGCTGAAATCTTTAGAACCCGAGCAATATTACCAACCAATATCTGGTTTACATTTAACTGTTTTAACTATTATCACCTGCTTTGAAGGCTTTCACTTGTCGGAGAGTGAAGGACAAGATTACGCAGAAGTATTTAAGGAAGCAGTGAGAGATATCGGCTCATTTGAAATCCAATTTAAGGGTATTACCGCTTCGCCTAGCTGCGTACTTTTACAAGGCTTTATGCAAAATGAATTATTATCGAATTTAAGGCAGAAACTGAGGGTTGCATTTAGAAATTCAAAGCTGCATATGAGTTGTGATCAACGATATAACATTGCCACAGCCCACTCTACGATAGTGAGGTTTAAGGAATCATTACGTGATTCGAACAAGTTACTTGAGTGCTTGAATGCCTACCGCGAATTTGATTTTGGTGTACATACGGTAGATAAGGTGGAACTCGTATTTAATGACTGGTATCTGAAAAAAGATAATACAAAACGGCTAGCAGAGTCTCCATTAACGCTTGATTTCAAATAAAGGTTTATTCTGAGGTTCCCTATCACTGGGACTTGAGCCAGTCTGCATTTTAATCCACTCAACCTATTGATGAATTTAGGTAAATATAGGATATTACGTGCTTGTTAACCAAGGAAAGGAAGCAACGTGGATTATCAATCACTCATATCAGAGCACCCAGTCACATCGCTACTCTCTCTTTGGAAAAAAGCGAAAAACACGCGAGGGTTGAATTACGATGGCGCAGTTTGTGTCTCGACTGTCGACCGTGATGGCTTTCCGTCTGGCCGATTTGTCGACCTTAAGCACGCCTCTGAATCTGGGCTCGTCTTTTGCTCCTACTATGACTCGGCAAAGGGTCATGAGCTTAGCCTAGACCCTAAAATCGCATTGCCTCCTTCAGCCTTAATGTCTTACATAGGGAAATTCCATGAATAAAAAAGTGTTACTCATCACGGGTGCTAGCCGAGGAATTGGCGCGGCAACAGCGATAGCGGCGGCCAAGCAAGGCTACGCGGTTTGTATTAATTATCTTAGCGACAAAGCGTCTGCTTTAAACGTGCAAGACCAAGTGCAAACGCTAGGGGCGGAGTGCATTGTGCTGCAGGCGGACGTATCGAGCGAATCGCAGGTAAAAACACTTTATGCAGACATTGATCGGACATTGGGCCCAGTCACCCATCTTGTAAACAATGTTGGGATTTTGAAAACCAAAATGCCGCTGATGGAAATGGATGGAGACAGGTTCAAAGAAGTGTTGGTGACCAATGTGCTCAGTCAGTTTTATTGTTCAAAAGAAGCGATACAACGAATGGCGACTTCCCGTGGCGGGCAAGGCGGTGCTATCGTGAACGTCTCTTCTGGTGCTGCGAAGAGCGGATCGCCGTTTGAATATGTTGATTATGCCGCGTCCAAAGGCGCAGTGGACACATTCACTGTTGGGCTTGCTAAAGAAGTGGCGGCAGAGGGCATTCGCGTCAATTGTGTACGCCCCGGTGGTATTCATACCGATATTCATAAAGACGGCGGGGAGCCTGATCGCGTTGATCGGATTGCGAAAAACTTCCCGATGCAGCGTGGAGGGCAGCCTGAAGAAGTCGCGAATGCAATCTTGTGGCTGCTCAGCGATGAAGCGTCGTTTGTGACGGGTAGCTTTACCGACCTATGCGGCGGCCTGTAATTAAAGCTATTTATTAAAGTTACTTGTAAAAGTTATTGGTAGATAAATCGTAGTGTGAGCATCGCTTTAGCCTAGCAATGCCCATTACGGTTAGTTCTTATCGGCGGTTTTAGACAGAGCCCAAATTGAGACTAAAGCAACAGCAGCAAACCCAGATAAAATAATCACAGGGATGGCACCGTAGCCTAAAACGTGCCAAATAACAGATTCAAGTGTGCTCATTACGTACCCCCTAATGCCAGCCGGCGACGCCGCTCATATCTGGAAGATGGTGAGCGATACCTTTATGGCAATCTACACAAGTTTTTTCCCCAGAAGCCAATGCCGTGGAATGTTGTTTCGCACTTCTTGTACTTTGTTCTGAGAAATCCATATATTCAAACTGGTGGCAATTCCGACACTCTAGTGAATCATTGTTCTTCATCCTTGCCCATTCTCTTTCAGCAAGGTGAGCTCGCCTTTCCTGAAATTTTTCTTGGGTGCCAATTGTATCGAGGATAAAATAGGCAAATAATTCTTTAGATGCCTGAACTTTTCGTACTATTTTGTCCGTCCACTCATGGGGAACGTGGCAGTCGGAGCAAATGGCTCTGACACCAGAACGATTTGAATAGTGAATCGTTTCTTGAATTTCAGCCACGATCGGCGCGTGACAGCTGGAGCAGAACGCTTCTGAATTGGTGGCTTCCATTGTGGTATTGAAACCGCCCCAGAATACTAACCCACCAATAAATCCCATGAAGAGCACGATGCCGACAGGTGCTAGGCTGGGTTTTTTCAATCGTTGCCAAAACGATACAAGCAATTTTTTCATACGTAGCCCCTTGGTTTAACGCAACGATTCAACGGGAGTAAAGGTGTTTCCAACTAAGGGTTTTGCTATTGCTTGAGGAACATGACACTGCAAACAAAAATATCGACGAGGGGACACATCCGCAAGTACAGTATCTTCCCGAGTCACATAATGGGTCACACTGATTTTGGTCGCGCCCATCTGCACTGCGTTCTTCCAGCTATGGCAGGAGAGGCATTTATTCGCATTGAGTGAGACTTCATAGCTGCGGATATTATGTGGGATGAGAGGAGGCTGGTAAACGTAGTCACTGACCAACACCTGCTCCCTCGGGTACTTTTTCATGGACTCAACTGGTGGTAGGTCTTCAATATTGACCAAACCACGTAGGGACGCCACATCGCCCACGCCGCCTGGGTTTTCTAGTGCGGCTTGGCAAAGCCCTGTCACCATCGCTGCGAATAGTGCCAATCCTATCAGTACTTTTTGCATACGTTTATCCACCTGTTGCTCGTCACTTGTTACCTATTATTGGTAAATTACTATTGGACCCCTGTAGTTAGGTAGTCTCAATTAGCCAGTAACGTTAAGCTTTGTTTTTAGCTAACTTTAGTGATTTTTACTGGGCATTTTTTGAAATCAGTTTGCTTTGATAATGGATCGGTTGCATCCAAAATGAGCTTGTTGACCAAAATGCTCGCGTCAAAAAATGGGACAAATATTAATCCCTTAGGAGGCTTATTTCGCCCACGAGTCTCGACTCTCGCGTGAACCTTTCCGCGTTTGTTCGATATGGCAACTTCATCACCTCGACGTAACCCTCGGGCTTTCGCATCGGCAGGGTTTAAGTAACATAGCGCGTCGGGCACAGCTCGGTAGAGCTCAGGAATCCTTCTTGTCATGGTACCGGTATGCCAATGCTCTAGAACTCGACCAGTACACAGCCAAAGGTCAAACTCTTCATTGGGGGACTCCGGCGGCGGTTCATACGGAGCAGAAATAATCAGCGCCTTTCCATCCGGTTTACCGTAAAAGTCCCACCCTGATCCTTTTTTTGCGTAGCGGTCGCTGCCTTCTTTAAAGCGCCAGAGCGTTTCTTCGCCATCCACATAAGGCCAACGTAGCCCTCTCACTTTGTGGTAAAGATCGTATGGCGCTAAATCATGTCCGTGGCCACGGCCAAAGGTGGCGTATTCCTCAAATAACCCTTTCTGTACGTAGAATCCGGCATGATGCGCATCATCATTGAGGGTACGCGCTTCCTTGATGGGGAACTTGTCGACTTGCCCATTCTTAAACAGCACGTCATACATGGTTTTATCTCGATATTGAGGTTTCTGAGCGAGCAGATCCTCTGGCCAAATTTCTGTCATTTTGAAGCGCTTCGAAAATTCCATGACCTGCCAGAGATCGGACTTGGCCTCCCCAACTGTGGGCACTTGTTGATACCAAGCTTGTGTGCGACGTTCCGCGTTTCCGTATGCCCCTTCTTTTTCTATCCACATCGCAGTCGGTAATATGAGATCAGCAGCTTGAGCACTCACTGTTGGGTAAGGGTCCGAAACAACAATAAAGTTGCTGGGGTCGCGATAGCCTGCGAGTCTCTCAGCATTGATGTTGGGTCCGGCCTGCATATTGTTATTACACTGAAGCCAATAGGCATTAATTTTTTTGTCGTGCAACATCCGATCTTGCTGAACTGCGTGAGCGCCCGGCTTAGCTGGTATTGTCCCACTTGGTAATTTCCAGATCTTTTCAGCAACTTTTCGGTGTTTTGGGTTGGCAACGAGCATGTCTGCCGGTAATCGATGAGAGAAAGTCCCGACTTCGCGAGCGGTGCCGCACGCAGAAGGCTGTCCAGTTAGTGAAAAAGGACTGTTGCCCGGCGTTGAGATCTTTCCTGTTAAAAGGTGAATATTGTAAACCAAGCTGTTCATCCATACGCCACGGGTATGTTGGTTCATTCCCATTGTCCACAAGGACATGACTTTTATATTGGGATCGGCGTATTGTTTGGCGAGCTCAATCAATTTATCTTCAGACACTCCAGATAATTCTGAGGTGTATTCGGCGGTATAAGGCGCCACTGAGCGTTTATATTCTTCAAACGTTATCGATGACATTGCACCACTGTTTGGGTGCTTTGCTTTTTGTTGCAATGGATCCGTGTCGCGCAAGCCATAACCAATGTCGGTGGTCGCCTGTTTGAAATGGGTGTGTTTTTTAACGAAATCCCAGTTCACTGCATCGTTACTGATAATGTAATTGGCGATAAAGTTAGCGATGGCGAGATCGGTTTGCGGTTTGAAAATATATCCGGTGTCGGCCAACTCAAATGATCGGTGATAGTAGGTCGATAGAACGTTTACTTTGACATGCGAGTGGCTTAAACGTCGGTCGGTAATCCTTGTCCACAAAATGGGGTGCATTTCCGCCATATTGGATCCCCACAACACAAACGCATCAGCATGCTCGAAATCATCGTAGCAGCCCATTGGCTCATCAATGCCGAATGTGCGCATAAAGCCTCCAACCGCCGAAGCCATGCAGTGACGCGCGTTGGGATCAATATTATTGGATCGAAAACCAGCCTTCATCAATTTGACAGCGGCGTAGCCTTCCATAACGGTCCATTGTCCGGAGCCAAACATACCAATACTCGTCGGGCCCTTCTCTTTTAGAGCGGCTTTCCATTTGACGGCCATAATGTCGAATGCCGCATCCCATGTTATTGGAGTAAAGTCACCGTCTTTATGGAATTGGCCGTCTTTCATGCGGAGCAGAGGCTGCGTTAGACGATCTTTCCCATACATGACTTTAGACAGGAAATAGCCTTTAATACAGTTAAGTCCTTTGTTTACTGGGGATTTTGGATCGCCTTGAGTGGCCACTACTTTACCATCTTGGGTCCCGACCAACACTGAGCATCCGGTACCACAAAAGCGACACGGCGCTTTGTCCCATGTGATTTTTGTTTGGCTTGATTGGACAATGAGATTGGTGGCGGAAGCGGGAAGTGCCACACCAGCAGCTGCGGCGGCGGAAGCGGCTGCTTGCGCTTTGATAAATGCACGTCTAGTGATTTTCATGTATCACTCCGTTTTTTTTGGTGAGCATGTTTTCATCCGGTTCTTGGCATTCAGCTTCACTGTCAATTTGGTGGTAGATGAGAACTGTGCTTAACACATTAGGCAGAGCCTCGATGTTTGAAATAATATCTGAAGCCTGATGCTGGCTTTTGGTCTCTAATACTATGATTAACTTGCCTTCTGGGCTTTGGGCATAAATCTCGGTATTGTCGAATGATGCGACTTTGCGACTAACCTCGGTCAGATGCTCAGGGGGAAGGTAAACAACCAAGCTTGAAATATGCACTTCCTGATGCTTCATAGACTCTCCCTTATTTCAGCTTCCTGTGGCGTTATAGATATAGCGAGTGACGGGCAGATGGAGACACATGCGCCACATCCTGTGCATTCGTTGATGTCGAGGTTCGGTTGCGCGCTGTGACCAACAATCAATTGAAAGGTAATCGCACTGCGTTCACATGCATCACTACAACTGCGGCACTCGACATTGTGTTTGGCCAAACACTGTTCATTAATTGAAGCGATCACATTCCATGGTTTTTCATTGCGGTCGGAAAACAGCTTTTCAGGACAGGAAGCGGCACATTGGTAGCAAAACGAGCATTCATTTTTGGTAAAATTGAGAGTAGGGTAGCCGTTGGAAGTCAGCTCAATGACTTTGGTCTCGCAGCTATTGACGCACTTTTGGCATTGCGTGCAGTCATCGAAGAACGAATCGGAATTCGTTAGCCACGGCAAAAAGTGTGCTTCTTGCCTGAGCAAAAGTTTCCTCTTAGAAAAATTAACCACGCTTACCTCAGCTCTGAAGAATAAATGCTGTTAAAGCCTAGCTCATCAACGATTGCTTTGCGCAAAACTGATGGCATAGAAACCATCTTATGAGTGATTTGTTAATAAAAATTGTTTTAGATCAATTTTCAATCAGATGAGCGTCCGTAATGCTGGTTGAGGTATGCAATTGTGACGCGGGTGAAAGTGTTCCCTCGAATCTAGCTACATATCATGGCGAGTACATATATAGCGATGACATTAATTTTTAAGTGTATGATTACTAGTTTAAAGTTTTCAGCCAGTTGAAGCGGAAATACGCAGTAATTAAAAGGATACGTTGATATGTCGCAGTTTTTATCTGAAATCAGACCGGACTACGTGAGCAACTACTCGAAGAATGCTTTTATACAATTTGATGCCGCCAAGGCTCTAGCCGCATTCGCTTCTCCCGCAATCGAGCCGGGCAAGGTGATGCTCGACGTTGGCTGTGGCTCAGGGAAGGTCAGTCAATTTTTATTCGATAGCTTCAAACCCCGTACATTTCATGCCATTGACCAATCACCTGAAATGATTCAAGAAGCACAAGCCAGCGGTTATTCAGAAGACATTGCTTTTAAGCGGACCTCGATAGAAGAATACTCGGTGGATACGAAATATGATTTCGTTTTTTCCAACTCATCTTTTCAATGGTTTTCAGATTACGAGGCGGGTTTAGCGAATATCCGTGGACAATTGAACCCTGATGGGGCTTTTTTCATCCAGTCTTCTTATAAATCAAGATGGTGCCCTGAGTTTCTAGAGCTTATTGATACACTGAGAAGTCAGCATTTTTTCATTGATGACTTGCTTAAAGGTCACCATTTTCCCTGCATGCATTTGGAATCAGAAGATGAATATCGCGCCTTTCTCCAAGACCACAAGTTTGATGTACAAGATATAATCGCAAAAGATTTCATCTATGACTTGTCGCCTGAAGAAACAATCCAAGTATTCAATTCTGGCCCGATCAAAGCATATACTTCACAGAGATATTATGACGAGGGTATTGAAAGTCGCGCTATCAATGAATTTTATAACCTCTTCCAAAAAGAAGTTCACAACACCAAACTTGATCGTATCACTTACCCGAGGGTGTTAATAAAATGCCAGATAAGAAATATATGAGAGATTTAATGGTTGTTGTAATTCTAAATCTGCTTAGTTTTATAGGATGAAGTTTTATGTATAGGATAATTATCAGGTTCGAAGGGCTAGGCTGATAATTACAGTCTTCAGATAACGCAAAGAAATAGATGCTTCTTTCATCAAGAGCAACCAATATTGCGAGTTCATAGATAACAAAAAGCCCACTCTCAAACTGGGCTTTACCATTTTCCTAGATCTCAGCAATGCGCGATTAATAGCCGCCCGCTTTGCCGCTGCCTAGCCATTTGAAGCTGCCTGAGATCGAATAAGGCTTGAAGTAAGGAGCAGTACCGGTTTCTTTGTCGGTGTGTCGGAAGAAACCAGTCCAATCTGGCGGATCAATATGACACATTTCTTCATAAACGCCTGGACCGTCTAATTTGACGTTTCTTCCGTAGTGCGGTCCATCATTTGCAACCATCGGCATCATAGAGAATACGATTCTCCAGTCAGAGTTCTTTTTGCTAATGGTACACGCGATATTCGCACCCGGGATCCAACCGCCAGCGCCAAAGCCCATTGAAGAGCCACGAATCTCATGCATATCCACTTCATTGTGGATATCCCACTTTTCTTTATTCATCGTTGGCATTGGTGCCATAGTGACAGGCTCAACCCAAATTAACGCCGTCTCGACTTTGTTTTGGTAAACTGTTGGCTTGGTTATTGGGTGATCTGCGTAAGCCGCCGTGGAGGCCAACGCTAATAGCGGTGCGGCCCACGTTACTGGCTTTAAGAGCTTTTTCATATTAGAAACCTTTTTTATTTAATTATTAACTAGGCACAATGATGTGCTGCCTAATCATTTCTACTTCTGACATGGGGCCTTGGCCTAAAATCGCGGGCCACCATAAATATAAAATAACGCCGACATTAAAAATTAGAATACAATATGACGCCATTCTGCTAATTGTGTTTACTTGCTTATAACTCTGAATAAACTTCCAGCTTAAGACTAAGCTCCAAATCATGCTTGAGCCGAGCATCAATATTTTAATCCAGACATCCACATTATTTGGTACATGAAAATCTGAATTTAATACGGAGAAAAACTTACCGCACAGACCAATAACTATTGACAATATAGAAATTGGGATCAACTGGTAGGCGATACCTTTAAAGCAAGTAATAAAGTCATCCCTATTTCGGGTGAGTAATTTAGCAACAGCTGCATTCGATATTGCTAAAAATAATGCAATCACAATCCCGTAAATAGACATGTAGGCTGAAATTGTTACGACGTCTAACCAGTTATAGTGTTGATTCCAAGTTTGAGAGGAGACTAACTGTGAAGCCTCGTTAAACCAAGACAGCATATTCTCATCTAATAAATACCCGCCAATATACTCCCGAAGATCCGTATAATTATTGAGAATCGTCCATAAAAAACCTCCAGCGGCTAGGCCGGGTGCCAGTAAGATAAACAAAACTTCTGACCAATTGGAGCCACGATTATCAATGTCCTTAACTTCATCTCCTGGTCGCCTAATATATAGCCCTAACATGGCTTTTGGCTTGGCGTGAACACATGCCCCGCAAGCAATGCAGTTCAATGTTGATGATTTTATCGACAAATTATAATCAGTCGGACATAGCCCTTTTTCGACGTATTCAGGTAAGTCATCGACGTTCTTTCTTTTTTTATTCGGGCGAAAGTCCAATATGCCAACTCTAGACACCACACCCAATATTTTTCCTATCGGGCAGAAATACCGACACCAAGGGCGGCTTCCTTTCTTCCCGTAGATCAAGCCTATTATGATTGCTAGAGTAAATATATAGAGGAAAAGTAAAACCAAGCCCTTAGGATCATCGCGTACATCCATGGTTTGTCCAAGAATCGTCACGACCACAAACATGACCACAAGCCAACCATTCCATTTCACCCATGATGGTGTGGTTTTCTTCAGACCCAGTTTCCCCACCCATTCAGATAGTGCCCCCAACGGGCACAGTAAGCCGCACCACAACCGACTGACAAAGATTACCGACAGCAGGGTAAATCCATACCAAATGCCCCAAAACGCAAACTGGCTTAGTAACGTTAAGTTAGTAAAAATAGTGTCATGTGATTTCGGTATTGGTGCATATAAGGGCCCGATACTGAGGTATAAAAACACGATGAACATTAGAGCTTGTATAAGGAAGAAGTACTTTCTTGTTTTTATAAAGATTGCTTCCAACCAGACTAGTCGATTCTTCTGAAACCCTGTACTTGTGATATCACTGATATCGATTCGATCGCCAACATTCATACGAATACCTAGCGACTGCTTGCTAAATATAAAACCAAATCTTTGGTTGATTTACTAAACTGCTTAAGGAATAAGAAGCCGGTTGAAATAAAAAACATACCAATACTGATCAGGTATTCAACACTCGACTGGGATTTTAGAATATCGTTGTTAAACATCCATTTCGTCGGAGTAAAGCCTAACAAGTTGGCTTCTTGAAACGCATTAACAGCATTTCCGACACACATCACCGCCAAGATAAAGATGAACCAAGGTGTCAAAGAGAATATCACTTTATTCACTTTCTTATATTTATCTGAAGAATGTTTATAAAGAAGCAATAATATAGACAGCAATACTACCCCTAGCATCAAACCAGATAAGGTTCCAAATTGCTGAGATGCGTTCCCTTGAAAAAGGCCATAGTAAAATAAAATAGTTTCTGCTAATTCTCTAAATACACTGACAAACGCTAGCGAACCCAGCCCAAATAAACTCAGTTTATGCAGCTGTTCAGGTTTGGAGAAGGTTTCAAAGTTTACATATAGCAGCATGCTCATCGCGATTAAACTGGCGACTCCTTCGCTGACTTCTCTGGCTTGTCCTGTGAAAATAGTTTTTAAATAAATACATCCAATGGCAAGGAACAATCCAGCGACTAGAGCTGCTATACAGTTTTTATAAATTATGCCGACCTTATTTTCTCTACCAGATTCATTCAAAGCAGAAACCAACATGATGACAACAAGCAACGCCTCCGTTCCTTCTCGAGGTATGATCCAAAAAGAAGAAGACAACGCGGAAATGAAATTCACATCAAGCATTAGCTAGCCACCTGTGTTGTTCCATTCAACTCGGTATTAAGTAGATCTGCTTCTCTCATTACTTCACTGCAAACATCATCCATTTTCTTCTTAATACGCACTTCTTTTTCCTGAGTCATCGGATTGGTAATGAGGTTGGTGAGTGTGTGGAACTTCTGCTCTACATCGTAAATCTCTGATGGTGACGCATATGAGCGATACTTTATTTCGATTACACCATCATAGATGTCCCAATATGCGTTCGACGACATGCTTTGAGCGTCTTCTACTTTTCCTTTCCCCAATAGGGCATAGGATTGAACCATCATGTTACATATTTGCTTTGCTTTTTGAGTGTATATTGAATCAGTGCTATGAGGGGGCAATCCAGAGGAGTGCTTGTCAGTGCTTTGTGGTTGGCTATTGGAGACAGCTTGGTCATTAGTCTTAAATATATACAAACTTGCTGAAATAAAAATAACGATTAACACTACAAAAAACAGAGAGATTTTCTTTGTCATCATGGACCCTACCCTTTACTGAGAATGCAATCCTAAATGACTATAATTCTCATTACAATTATGTTTTTCGAACTGTAAGTAACTGTAAGAATCTGTTTCTATCATATTTATTGGTATAACTAGTTGAAATACAACAATTAAGGTTTGATTCTAATTTTGAGTCACGCAAGTTAACTACCAATTTTGAAATCTTTTATTCCAAATGTGATCCCTTGGTGGGCAATGTAAATGAGTAAGCCTTTAAATTTTCAGCGTTAAATTTTCGACGCTCTTTGGGGACGACAAGGTTTGTTTATGTTTCAAGGTTAAATTTTGGCTCTAAGCGAAGTGGGGAAGTCTCTTCAAATAACGTACACGTTTGAGCTCTTTTAAGCGTGTTTCTGAACAAAAATGGTAAGGCTTGGTTGGAGTCGGATGGTTTCAAATTAAGACCAATATTGCATGTCTTCTGATACGGGAGGGAGTATATGAGGGTATGTATCACCCTCATAAGGTTTCGGTAATCAGTGTCTTACAGATATGGGATTGTACCTATTAGTAGATAGTAGGCAGACTTGGACTCAATCTGTATTTGGTTCTGATGCACAGTTTAGTGGAAGCCAGAATTCTTCATTATTGAGATTAAAATAAGTAATTTTTCGACGGCGCTGCATTTTATCATTTTTCACGATCATAGCTGTACTGCTTGATCCACTCACTATGCTCGGGATAAAGGGCGACCAGAGTGTCATATTCCGCAAGGATGCAGTCATTCTCATCCCAGCCAGGTTGCACAACTTCACTCACTAAACCAAATGGATAATCTTTTCCTATTTCCGTTGACTTCCAAACATCGGCAGGCACGATAAGCTGAAGTTTGTGCCCATTTTTGACATCTGGCCCTAGAATCTGTTCTTCCGCTCTTCCATCCGGATAAATGAAGCGATAAGTGATTGGGCTCCCTCCATGGTAAAAGTGCAAATTAGGAGAGAGATTTTTATGGAAGGAGCCTATAGGACTACCTTCGGTTAACATGTAGTAAATACAAGTTGAAAAACATCGAACTCCATTGTTGTGCTCTCTTTCGGTCTTAACCTCATCCTGACTTTTATAGGTTTGACTGTAATAGCCCCCCTCCTCATGTGGAATGAGGTCTAGTTGTTCAATTAGCTCATCTTGGTCAATATTTAACACAAACTCACCTAAATTATAATTATATAAGGATCTCAGATACAACATCACTGTCAATGCTATCTATTTCGATCTTCGTAGTGTTTTTTATTTTTGTATTCGACATATAAATATGAAATTACGAATTGTACGTATTAAAAGCGCCATGCAGTTTTAGAGACTTCAGCTTATAAATATCATGGTTATAAGGTTAGGATATATGTCAGTCTATACCATAAAAGCATTGATTCCAAAAAAACGCTATTTCTTCCTCATAAACATCAGAAATTGGTTGAATGAATGGCTTCAAGGTTTTGTGATTATTTACTAATATTAGATTGGCGACTAATTGGGCTGCGATAGGTAGGAATATGCTTGGATCTCCAATACCAGATCTTAGCAATGTATTAGCTGATTCTCCATTAAGTAGTAAATGTATCTTCTTACCACTTTTACTAACTCTATAGGATGTAATCAGGTCTTTCTCGCGCCCATCCACTAAAATCCTCTCATCGAGTAACTCGTCTATTTTTAACTCATCATCAGGAGAAGTCACCGTGGTGATTAATGTGTTGTTTTTGAGCTCTGAATAGTGATGTGGTTTTAGTGCAGCAGATCCCGTGGCTGATATTATGACATTGCACGTCTTGCATATGTCATCGGTTGATGAAACATGAAATCCTAGACTAGGCGCATTGATTAGTTGTTTGTGACTTTTGTCTGAGACTTTAATATAACTAACACCTCGCCTTCTTAGCTGCTCAGCGACACCTTTGCCCAGTCTTCCAAAGCCTATGATGCCAAACGAAAGCTGGTGAATACTTTTTGCTTTTAGCCCAAAGCTGTCCCTTAAGACATGATCAAGGGCATGTGTGACGGACTCTCCAGCCTCGCGATCAGATGGCTCCTTTAGATAGGAGTGGGCAGTGGATATCACAGGACGATTGATTCTTATTTTTTTCTCATACTTTTTGTGCCCGTTGTCTGTGTACTCAGTAAAGCCTAGAAATTGATCTACTCCAAATTCATGGCATATTTCTTCGCTACTAGGTGCGAAGTAGCCACCATGGTCCATAATTATGAATTTCTCGCCATCCGGAATGTGGGTTCGTATGAAATTAATAGCTACTATGGGGTCACGAAGGTCACCTTTGTTGATATTGTAAACTACATCAATACCAGTTGTTTCGTATTTTTCTATGATGTACTTTCTTCGTATTAGTGTTGAGTTCTTAGGGATTAAGGCGGCTATCTTGAAATGATTCCTCAATGTTTCAACCATAGGGATGTCACTATCGTAGGAAGGAGAAACCATTATAATATTAATTTGGTCTTTTACTTTATTAATGAATTTATCTGTTACTTTCTTTAAAAAGTCATAGCCTTCATTATTAAGGAAGTCTGATGAGTTTCCAAGCTTAAGAGTATGAGCAAAGTTCTCTTCACTTGAGTCTAAAATACTTTTCACTATATTAATCATCCTTGGTGAGTGCTTTAAGCAGAGCGATATAGTTAAAGCCATTCTATGGGTAAACACAATAAACCCTATTGAGTTATGATGTAAGTCTCACAGCTTTATTTAATAAATATTTAATTATTTAAAAACAGGAAGTAAGTCACTGTGCTTATATTGACAGAAATATTCCTATATGTGAGTTTTATCAGCCTAACGAAATTTACCTAATTTGTTTTTCTGATAGAAGTATTATCTATTTCATTACCAATGCAGGCGTTAATTTTGAAACCGTGCACAAAACAGCAATAGAGACTGGTTATGTTACATTTAAGTCATCAACAGGTTATTGAACAACTAGACCTAATTCCTCATGAAGAAGGTGGATACTTTAGGCAAACGTATCAAAGCAGCTCAGAGGTTAAAACTGACCGAGAGCACAACGGTGGTTTCAGACAATTTTCAAGCAGTATCTATTATATGTTGACGGAAGAAAGTGCTATTGGATTCTTCCATAAAAATCTGTCACCTATTTTGCATTTTTATCACGGAGGAAGTCCGTTGACCTATCGATTTATTTATCCGGATGGCAAAACTGAAGAACATGTTCTTGGGCCTGATATTACAAAGGGCCACAAACTCCAGCTAGTAGGTCCAAGCAATGTCTGGAAATCAAGTGAGTTAGAGCAAGGCGGGTCCTTTGGGTTGGTCAGTGAAGTTGTCATCCCTGGCTGGGAAATTTTCGATCGCACCCTAGCGACATATCAAGAGCTGCTTAGTTTACACCCTGAACACATGAGTTGGGTTCGTCAATATACTTGCGATGCCTAGAAGTATTAAAATCCGTTGTTATAACAGCTTAACTAGGTTCGTTGGCCACAGTACTCCGCATGAACTCTACTGACTAGATATCACCTGCGCGACGTATTGAATAGATGCTCGCGCAGATTGACTGATGCCGGAGAGTTGGAAAAAGCCATGAATCACGTTTGGATAAAACTGATAGTGCGCGTTGACACCAGACTCGATTAATTGGTGATACAACTGCTTCCCTTCATCAACCAAGGGATCAAACTCAGCGGCTAATATATGAGTTTCTGGCAATGAATGAAGATCTTGGCGAAACAATGGACTTGCTTCAGAGTGTTTGCGTGGTAACTCGTTCAGGTACATATCAAAGCCGCTAAGCAAAGTTTCCCGAGTAATGAGGTAGTGTTCGCCGTTTTCAATGTAACTGCTACTTCCCGCAGTCGCGTCTATCATGGGATAAATCAGAACTTGCTTGGTTGGCTGCCAATTGCCGAGGTCTCGGAGTCGTAGGCTGGTAATTAGGCTAAGGTGGCCACCAGCGCTATCACCTACAAATGTGATATTTTTTGGGTTACCTCCCCAGCTTTGACAATGCTTATAAATAATCTGCGCAGCGTGCAGGGCATCATCATGCGCTGCGGGGTAGGTGTGTTCAGGGGCGAGTCGATATTCCATTGCAATGACAATGGCACCAGACGAATTAGCAATCTTTCGAAGCTGTTGCTCATGGGTATCAAATCCGCCACTCACAAAACAGCCTCCGTGGAAGTAGACTGCGACCGTCATATTAGTGCCGTTGAATGGTTTATAGATTTTTAACTTAGAGCCATCAATCTGTAAATGTGTGACTTGGTATACCGACTCGAGACTGCCAGCTAATTGAGCGCTGTCCCGATAACCTTGTCTTCGTTCTTCAAGTGTTTGCTGGTAAACGGAAGGGCTGCCAGAGCTGATGAACGAAGTGACCAATTCACGGACTCCTTTTTCTAAACGACGGGTTGTCATGAGCCTATTCCTAATTTGGTTTACTGAGTGACTTTGATTGGGATCTAGAGTTATTGGCGCATACTGATTGCAATGCGATTCAACCCGTTCATTAGAGATATTGCCATCGTCATATCCGAGATTTGTTGATCGGAGAACTCGCTTTTGAGTTTTTGGTAGTTAACATCACTGGTGCTGGTGGCTGAAATATGGGTTAGCGACTCTGCCCACTCTAATGCTAAGCGCTCTTGAGTTGAGTAAAGCGAGCTTACCTGCCAGCCAGACAGTGAATCGATTTTGGCATCACTTTCGCCATGTTTTCGCAGAGATTTGCCATGCATTTCCAGACAAAATGAGCATCCGTTAATTTGGGAAACTCTCATGTATAAAAGTTCAATGAGCTCTACACTGAGGCTGCTACTTTCTAGGGTATTTTTAATTGTTTTGAAGCCAGAAAATGCTTCAGAAGAAAGTGTGTAGTAGGGAAGGCGCAGGTCGCTCATAAAATTAATTCTCCGAAAATAGGATAAAGATTTAGTGTCAATAATATCAATTACTTATCGTTTGTGTAGTGATCGTACCTGTATGTAAATACAGTGTCAATGTGTTGTGAGTAGTAGCAATGTGGAATGAATTTGTTAGTGAATCCTCCCTTGCTATTTTCGTTGCAGCGAGTACTTTGTCATGTAATACAAACAGTATTTTCATGTATTGAGGGACCCCTCGATTGCGATTCACCTTATTCAAGTGCAAGGAACTTCACGTGCCAATGAGCTTTATTGACGGATCAACGCTGTATCGTCAGCATTACTTTTCACTACCACTTAGCTATTCAAAACAGGATTCAGAGCATCTCCAAGTCTTCGCTCGTGAGTTAGTCGATGTTAATAAAGATCAGCAAGACCTGCCTTGGTTGGTGTATTTTCAGGGTGGCCCAGGCTTTCAGTCGCCGCGTGCCAGCGGTGAGTCTGGGTGGTTGAAACGAGCTCTGCAAGAATATCGAGTATTACTGTTGGACCAACGTGGGACTGGTAACAGCTCAGCCGTGAACCAAGAATCTTTGGCTCATCTATCGCCAGAAGAGCAGGCAGAGTATTTAACTCACTTTCGCGCCGACAACATTGTGCGCGATGCGGAAGCGATTCGTGTCCAATTAGGAATAGAAAAGTGGACAACTTTGGGGCAGAGTTTTGGCGGTTTTTGTACGCTAACTTATTTATCTCTATTTCCAGAAAGCTTGTTACGCTGCTATGTCACGGGGGGCATTCCTTCTATTGCACGTCACGCAGATGATGTGTATCAGGCGACTTATCAGCGTGTGACTGATAAGAACCAAACATTTTTCGCTCAATTCCCTCAAGCGCAACAATTGTGCGGTGATATTGCACGATTCTTATCGGAAAATGACGTAACGCTACCAAATGGACAAAGATTTTCGGTAGAGCAATTCCAACTTATCGGGATTAATTTAGGCAGAGGCAATGCCAATCTTCCGCTTTATTATTTGCTAGAAAGCGCGTTTGTTGAAGTGAACGGCACTAAGCAGTTGAGCTATGCCTTTTTGAATCAGATGCAGCAAGAGCAAAGTTATCTGACTAATCCTATTTATGCGATTTTGCATGAGTCGATCTACTGCCAAGGGGATGCTTCTAAGTGGTCGGCGCATAGAGTGAGACAGCAATATCCTAGGTTCAACTATCAAGCGGGACAAGCATTTTGGTTTACGGGTGAAATGGTGTATCCGTGGATGTTTGACGAGTTAGATACCTTGAAATCTCTTCGCGCAGCGGCGCATCTTTTGGCCGAAAAATCAGATTGGGGCGAACTCTACAACGCAGACGTGCTTAGCCGAAATACGGTGCCAGTTGCGTGCGCCGTGTATGCCGACGATATGTATGTCGAATTTGATTACAGCCGCGAGACTCTGGCTAAAATCCCGATGTCGAAGGCATGGATCACCAATGAATACGAACACAATGGTATTGGCGTTGATGGTGAGAATATTCTCGATCGTTTGATCGCGATGGCGGATGCATTGGATAACCTGCCCAAATAGCTTTGCTTAAGTCAATCTCGATTGGAGTCTTAGCATTGAAATAAAAAACGCTGCGTTGGCAGCGTTTTTTATTTTTACAACTATTCGTTGAGCGAACCTGTTTAGCTTGCAACTACCGATTGCTCTTCCGGTTGGAAATGATAAATAGCAATCGAACGTGAAGCGATAAGCGCGGTTTGTTTTGCAGCTTTGACCTCTAGATCGTAACAGGCAGTATTGCAAATCATTTGCCAGTTTTGCTGATTATCTTGTGGCAGTATAAAACGAGTCGGTGAGTTGGTTTGGTTGATGCAATAGAAAAGCTCAGGGCCTTCTTTGTGTTCACCTATGGCGATGTGCAGCGCTACTGAGTCAAGTTGATTCCAATCTTCTTGCTCAACAATATGGCCATTACATCGTCGCCAAAACACTCGGTTATGATTACGTTTCTCGCCGCAAAAAGCGCGAATGATGGGCGCCATATATTTTTGCCTTGCCTCCAGCATGCCAGATAACCACAGCTTAAACTGCTGTTTGGTGGTGTCTAATTGCCAGTCTAACCAGCTTAGTTCATTATCTTGGCAGTAGGCGTTGTTGTTGCCATTTTGACTATGGGAAAGTACATCAGCCATTAAGATGTGCGGGATACCAAATGCAAAAAGTAAACTCGCCATAAAGTTACGCTTTTGTTTTTCCCTTATTGCGATAATGCTCGGGCTGTTAGTTTCCCCTTCGACACCGTAATTCTCTGAGCGATTGTCTCCGTGCCCATCGCGATTGCCTTCTCCGTTGGCTTCGTTATGCTTGTTTTTGTAACAGACTAAATCTTGCATAGTGAAACCGTCGTGATAGGTAATGTAGTTGACGGTCAATTTATAAGGCCAGGTGGAAGCACTGTATAGATCGCGCGACCCCATAATACGGGTGGTAAAATCTTTCAGAAAACCATGATCGCCGCGCCAGAAGCTGCGAGTCGTATCTCTTAATCGGTCGTTACATTCGTTCCAACCAACGGGGAAATTGCCAACTTGGTAACCGTTCGGGCCAATATCCCAAGGTTCTGCGATGAGTTTCACTTCTCTTAATACTGGATCTTGGGCAACGGCTTTGAAAAAGGCGGAATCAGGTTCGAATTGTTCGACATTTCGACCCAATGTCGCAGCAAGATCAAAACGGAATCCATCGATTTGGAATTCGTTTACCCAATACCTCAGCGTATCCATCACCAGATTGAGTGTCGGTTGATAGGTGAGATCAAGTGTATTGCCACAGCCAGTAAAGTTGACAAACTCTTCGCCTTGCATGAGGTAATAGCGTTCATCGAGTGCTTTCAGGTTAAATACAGGGCCTGAATCTCCACCTTCTGCACTGTGGTTGTAAACGACATCAAGAATCACTTCAATGCCGTTTTGATGCAGAGTCCGAATTGCGGTTTTGAGCTCATTGACGGCGTCTTTGTATGCGTACCTTGGGTCTGGGGTCATAAAGAGATAGGGGTTGTAGCCCCAATAGTTGACCTTATCCATGTTGAGCAAGTGTGGTTCGTGCATACAGGCGGCAATTGGTAGCAGTTGTAAGGCATTGATGTTTTGCTCGCGATAAAAGGCGAGCATGGCATCGCTAGCAAGGCCTAAATATCGACCTCTGTGCTGCCTATCTATTTTAAGATTTTGTTGCGTCAGCCCTTTCACATGAGTTTCAAACAATACGAGTTCTTCTCTTGGAATGTTGGGCTTAGTGATATCTTGCCAATCAAATTGAGCATCGATAACCACAGACTTTGCTAGCTTAAAACTTTGTGCACTGGTAAATGGAGGCTGGTAGATGAGAGATTTATCGAGCGCTTTCGCACACGGATCCGAGACAAGATGCTTGTGTCCATCAAGCTCAACAATATAACCGTATTTCTGTCCTGCTTTAACGCCTTCCACGTAGGTATGTTGAATTCCATTATCAACGCCTTTGAGGATGTAGGTTTGGTATTTATCCCCATCACCATCGAAAAGAGCTAACTGAACATGTTTATTGGGAGAGTGTATGGAAAAATTACAACCGTTATTATCTAATGTCGCCCCTAACGGATAAGGGCGTGAATGCCATTTCGTCATTATCTATTGGTTTATTTTTGATCACGAACCATT
Source organism: Vibrio profundum (assembly GCF_050337555.1). NCBI lineage: Bacteria > Pseudomonadati > Pseudomonadota > Gammaproteobacteria > Vibrionales > Vibrionaceae > Vibrio > Vibrio profundum. The sequence continues at coordinate 102,828 of NZ_JAKJTA010000014.1, read as the reverse complement.
AGTAAAAAACTTTCTGAATTTAAGGTCAAGAGCCAAATGAGGTAAAAGTTGGTATAAATTCATCTAAGCCATCTATTTGATGGATAAAGATTTGCTCTGATCTTGAGGATCGAGGCCACAGGTACATCAATTGAGTGAGTGGCCCCAAGTTTGTTCGTCGCTTTGGGAATCTAGTACGGCGCTAGGGTGAGCACCCGTTAAAACAGGCAGTATTTTGAAAAATCTAAAGTTTCATTGCCGGTCCAGTCGCCTTTAGGCTTATCTTTCATATTGTTGCACCAGCTTTTACTGCCAACGGCATTATCAAAAACACAGTATTTTGCGTAATTGACCGCATCTTGTGCTGTCCAGTCTGCTTTTGCTGTACTTTCCATCGATTTACACCAAGATTTGGTGCCAACGCTATCTGAGCAAGCGGCCAAGCTGGCTGCTGCGATAAGGATCAACGCCCATTTTTTCATGTCTAACCCAATATTCCATTTAAATACAATAAACTATACCTGACTTTCCTCTTAGCTTGTCAAAAATACACCAATTGTTTCGCAGATTGACCGATCTGCGCATGATCTCACTTTTATTGATATTTTAGATTGAAGCGATGATCGATCTCACAGATCCCTAATCCTCAAATTGCAGGCTTTATAATTATCATTAGGATTCCATCGAAACGTTTCGATTGTTGTTCGAACTATCGATGAAAACAAATTCATATAAGTATCAAATTAATATATTGAGTCTTTTCATATTTATGTGACGGAATTGCTCTGACCATACGAGCTGTAATAGAGGTGATAAATGAAAAAGGGCATGCTTATCCACTCGGATTTATCCCTTCTTGTGGCGACACTCGGCCATATGGATCAAGTGACCATTTGTGATGCTGGCCTACCGATCCCGGAATCGGTGCAGCGTATCGACCTTGCGCTAACTCATGGCATGCCTGCTTTTATCGATACGGTGCAAGTGATGTTGGCTGAGTGCCAAATTCAAGCCGTGACGCTTGCTGAGGAATTCCAGACGGTGAGTCCGGATCATCACCGCGCGCTACTTGATGCGCTTGAGCATGAGCAGCGAGCAACGGGCAAGACCATTGACATCAGTTACGTTAGCCATGAATTGTTCAAGCAGCAGACTCATCAAAGCCGCGCTGTGATTCGCACTGGCGAATGTACACCTTACGCCAACATCATTTTTCATTCTGGCGTCGTGTTTTAACGTCATTGCGAGTCATGCAAGAGGAACAGAATATGACGAAAGCCATTTTACAACTCGACTCAATAGAAAAGGCGTTTCCAGGGGTGAAGGCATTGGACAAGGCGAGCCTTAATGTTTACCCCGGTAGAGTCATGGCCTTAATGGGCGAGAACGGTGCTGGAAAATCAACCTTGATGAAAATTCTGACGGGCATTTACTCACTAGATTCTGGGCGAGTTGAATATCAGGGGAAAACCGCGTGCTTTGAAGGGCCAAGGGACTCTCAGCAGGCTGGCATCAGTATCATCCACCAAGAATTGAACCTAATCCCTGAGCTTAGCATTGCAGAAAATATATTCCTTGGTCGTGAAATTACCACTAAGTTTGGCCGTATTTGTTGGAAAACGATGCACGGTGAGGCGGACAAACTGCTTAAGCGCCTTAACGTAAAACACAGTTCAAAAATGTTGCTTGGTGAGCTTAGCTTAGGTGAGCAACAAATGGTTGAAATTGCGAAAGCTCTGTCATTTGAATCAAAAGTTATCGTGATGGATGAGCCCACTGACGCGTTGACCGACACGGAAACGGCATCTCTATTTCAGGTAATCAATGAGCTGCGCAGCCAAGGTTGTGGTGTGGTGTATATATCGCACCGCTTAAAAGAAATCTTTGAAATCTGTGATGATGTTACCGTACTTCGCGACGGTAAATTTATCGCTGAGCGTAGTGTACAAGACATCAATGAAGATCAGCTTATTGAGCTGATGGTTGGCCGAAAATTGGAAGACCAATACCCACGTATCAAACGCCAACATGATCAAACTTCCCTTGAAGTGAGCGGACTGACTGGAGCAGGCGTTACTGATGTTAGTTTTGAGCTACATCAAGGTGAAATTCTGGGTATCTCTGGTTTGATGGGGGCAGGGCGTACTGAACTGATGAAAGTCATCTACGGCGCACTAGAAAAACAAAGCGGCGTAGTGAAGCTCGATGGACAAGTGATTAACCCGAAAACGCCTCAAGAAGGTCTGCAAAAGGGCATCGCGTATATTTCAGAAGATCGCAAAGGCGATGGGCTGATACTTGGTTTGTCGGTGAAAGAAAATATGGCGTTGTGCGCGTTAGACAGCTTGAGTAAAGGTTGGCAAATCAAACACGCCGATGAAGCCATGGCTGTCGAAGATTTTATTCGCCTCTTCAATATTAAAACGCCATCGCGCGACCAAATAATTGGCAATTTATCGGGTGGTAACCAGCAGAAAGTGGCCATTGCTAAAGGCCTCATGACTCGACCTAAAGTTCTGATCTTAGATGAGCCAACCCGAGGCGTCGATGTCGGCGCGAAGAAAGAAATTTATCAATTAATTAACCAGTTTAAAGCCGAAGGCATGAGTATCATTCTCGTGTCGTCAGAGATGCCTGAAGTGCTTGGCATGAGTGACAGGATCCTCGTGATGCATGAAGGCAGATTAACTGGACAGTTTTTAGCAGAAGATGCCAACCAAGAACAAATCTTGGCTTGCGCAGTCGGTAAAACATTGAGTGAGGAAGCCGTATGAGCAGCAAAGCCATGACTACTAGCCCCAACCCGAAAAAACGTACGTATTTCACTAAAGATTGGTTCATCGAACAAAAGTCGTTAATCGCGCTGTTGGTACTAGTTTTTATCGTTTCTTTATTAAGTCCAAATTTTTTCACCGTTGAAAACATCTCCAATATTTTCCGTCAAACTTCAGTGAACGCGATTATTGCGGTTGGTATGACGTTGGTCATTTTGACTGCGGGTATCGATTTGAGTGTTGGGTCAGTACTGGCGCTGAGCGGTGCGGTTGCTGCAACCTTGATTAGCCTTCAAATACCAGTGATTATCGCAGTGCCTGCGACTTTGCTAGTTGGAGCAGCCCTCGGTGCAATGAGCGGTGTGATTATTGCCAAAGGCCGAGTGCAAGCGTTCATCGCGACCTTAGTGACCATGACTTTATTACGTGGTGTCACCATGGTGTTTACCGATGGCCGACCAATTTCAACTGGTTTTACTGATGTCGCAGACCAATTTTCATGGTTTGGGACAGGTTATGCCTTGGGTATTCCGGTTCCCGTTTGGCTGATGGCGCTGACGTTTGCTGGTGCTTGGTATCTTCTTAACCACACTCGTTTTGGTCGTTATGTGTATGCGCTTGGCGGCAATGAATCGGCGACTCGTTTATCGGGTATCAATGTCGACCGCGTGAAAATAGGTGTTTATGCCCTGTGTGGATTGCTGGCTGCGTTGGCAAGCCTGATTGTGACTTCCCGACTATCTTCTGCGCAACCAACGGCAGGCACAGGTTATGAGCTTGATGCTATTGCCGCTGTTGTATTAGGCGGAACCAGTCTCATGGGAGGAAAAGGACGCATCATGGGGACCTTGGTGGGTGCTTTAATTATTGGCTTCCTTAACAACGCGCTGAATCTGCTTGATGTTTCATCCTATTACCAAATGATCGCCAAAGCGGGTGTCATCCTGCTGGCGGTATTAGTCGACAAACAAAGTAAACAATAAACCTATCTTAGCTAGGGGAACCCCTAGCCAAAACACAGGAAACAATACCATGAAAAAACTGGTCACTTTATTCTCTACTGCCGTCCTTGCTTCGACTTTATCGGTGTCAGCATGGGCGCAAGATAGCATTGCCATTGTTCTTTCTACTCTAAATAATCCGTTCTTTGTGAGCATGAAAGATGGCGCGCAGAAAAAGGCGAAAGAGTTGGGCTATAACCTAATCGTGCTTGATTCGCAAAACGATCCAAGCAAAGAGCTCTCGAACGTTGAAGATCTCACCGTGCGCGGCGTGAAAGCGATTTTAATCAACCCAACGGATTCTCAAGCAGTATCGAATGCGATTCGTTTGGCTAATCGCGCTAATATTCCTGTGTTAACGCTGGATCGTGGCGCAAGTCGAGGCAAAGTTGTTAGCCATATTGCATCTGATAACGTTGCTGGCGGCGAGATGGCGGGCAATTACATCTTGAAGCAAGTGGGTCCTTCGGCAAAAGTAATTCAGTTGGAAGGCATTGCAGGTACATCAGCAGCGCGTGAACGCGGCAAAGGCTTTATGAATGTGGTGAAGAGCAGTAAGATGGATCTTTTGGCTAGTCAACCGGCTGATTTTGACCGTGCAAAGGGCTTAAACGTAATGGAAAACCTCATGGCTGCTCATCCAAACGTTCAAGCGGTATTTGCACAGAATGACGAAATGGCATTGGGCGCATTACGCGCAGTTCAAGCGTCTGGTAAAAAAGTCTTGATTGTCGGTTTTGATGGTACACAAGACGGTATCTCAGCGGTGAAACGTGGCAAACTAGGTGCAACTATTGCTCAGCAACCTGAGCTTATCGGTGAACTTGGCGTAGAAACCGCAGACAAAGTGCTCAAAGGCGAGAAAGTCGCTCAGTTTATTCCAGTGCCTTTGAAGCTAGTGACCAAATAAATGTATTGAAGCCTTCTCTTGGGGAAGGCTTTTCCGAGTTCGATCCCTTTTTCTCACCCTTTGACCGATTGAGAACGAAATATGAATAATTTAGTGGTGTTGGGCAGTGTCAACGCTGATCATGTCCTGCAAGTTCCCTCTTTTCCTCGTCCGGGAGAAACATTGCACGGATATAGCTACCAGGTTATCCCAGGTGGAAAAGGTGCAAACCAAGCCGTAGCGGCTGCGCGTCTAAAAGCGGCTGTTGGCTTTATTGCTTGTGTGGGCGATGACGCTTTTGGCACTAATATTCGTCATGACTTTCAAACGGATGGTATGAACATCGATGCGGTTCAAGTTGTCGAAAATTGTCCAACAGGGATCGCGATGATTCAAGTAGCCGACAGTGGAGAAAACAGCATTTGCATCTCAGCAGAGGCGAACGGTAAGTTGGATAGCACCATGCTCAAACCTCACCTACATATGATTGCGGGCGCCCGCTATTTGCTTACTCAATTAGAAACGCCGCTTGATGGGATTGAACTTGCCCTCAAAGAAGCCAAGAAACATGATACTAAGGTCATTCTTAACCCAGCTCCTGCTCGCGAGCTAAGTGATGCTCTCTTGAATTGCGTCGATATCATTACTCCGAATGAAACGGAAGCTGAAGTACTGACGGGAATCGCCGTTAGTGACGACGAATCAGCGCAGCGCGCCGCTGATGCGTTGCACGCCAAAGGTATTGCCACTGTGCTAATTACACTGGGTGCTAAGGGCGTCTGGTTAAGTGAGCGGGGTCGAGGCCAATTGGTGGCAGGATTTAAAGTCGATGTGATAGATACTACTGCTGCGGGTGATACGTTTAACGGTGCGCTGGTTACAGGCTTGCTTGAAGATCGCTCATTAGAATCGGCCATCAAGTTTGCGCATGCTGCTGCCGCTATTTCAGTGACACGCTTTGGCGCGCAAACGTCCATTCCCACTCGGGATGAAGTGGATGCTTTTCTCAATCGCTAAGCTTTCAGTTCTAATTTTTTAACTATCGATTGCTAAGCGCTGATTGTTAAGCATTGATTGTTAAGTACGGATTTTTAAGCCCTCAACCCAACAAATAGTTATCTACTACAAGTAGCTAACTCGATAAGTGAATAAATAAGGCCGATTATGCCAACGATGAAAGATATAGCTCGGCTCGCTGGAGTGTCGACATCTACGGTCAGCCATGTGATTAACAAAAGTCGCTATGTGAGTGATGAAATCGCAGAGCGGGTAAATAAGGCGGCAAAAGATCTGAACTATGCCCCTTCAGCGTTGGCTCGCAGCCTGAAAATGAATCGCACCAAAACCATTGGTATGCTGGTGACTAACTCAACCAATCCATTTTTTGGCGAAGTGGTTAAAGGGGTTGAACGGAGTTGTTATCATCAAGGCTATAACCTGATTTTATGTAACACAGAAGGCGACTCGCAGCGGATGCAAACGTCGATTGATACTTTGTTGCAAAAACGGGTCGATGGTTTGCTATTAATGTGCTCGACCGTAGAAGGTGAGCATATTGAAGGTTTTGATCGCAATCCAGAGCTTCCTGTTGTCGTGATGGATTGGGGGCCGATGCTCTTTAGTAGCGATAAAATTCAAGATAACTCGTTTCAGGGTGGTTATATCGCGACTAAGCACCTCATTGAACAAGGCCATACAGACATTGGCTGTATTACCGGCCCGCTATTGAAGCATCAAGCCTCGACGCGATTTGAAGGGTACCAAAAAGCGATGAATGAAGCATCGCTCCCGATTCGTTCTAAATGGATTGCCGAAGGAGACTTTGAATGCGAGGGAGGTTTTGATGCCTTTAATTGGATGGTCGCTCAAGGTCCGCTGCCGAGCGCAATTTTTGTTTCTAACGATATGATGGCAATGGGGGTAATCAACGCTGCCAACAAACTTGGTATATCAATTCCCGACGATCTATCTCTAATCGGATACGATGACATTCATATTGCGAAATACATGACACCGGCCCTGACTACCATTCACCAACCTAAATATCGCCTAGGTAAAGCTGCCGTCGAAACCCTGCTCGATAAGTTAGAGAAAAAGACCACTGAAAACCAACTGGTGCAACTTGAACCATCGTTAGTGGTGCGAGAGAGTGTTAAGAAGCGCTGAAGTGAGTGTGCGCTCCTTTACCGAGGAGCAGTATGATCGCCAGCTCAATAACTTGGTGCTATTACCGGATTATTTACAGGGTCAAAGTAGCCAGCGATACCTTTCTCTAATGCCCAGCCAATAATTTCTCAACTTCTCCTGGTTTATCATGCTCGCCAAATTTATCCACAATGGTACGAGTTGATTGATTCATCCCTATAAGATCGACTTGTATTCCTTCATGGCGAAATTTCACCACGACCTTATCCAAAGCAGAGACCGAAGTGAGATCCCAAAAATGAGCGGATGATAAGTCTATCGTTACCGATTTTATTACTTCTTTGAAATCAAACGACTTAATAAACTTATCTGATGAGGCAAATAATACTTGTCCGACAACGGTATATTGGCGAATTCCCTCTTCTGTGGTGTGGCATTTTATTACCATTAATTTGCTGGTTTTATGGGTGAAAAACAATGAAGCGAGTAGTACACCGACAAGTACACCAATGGCTAAGTTATGCGTTGCCACCACAATAATAACCATAGTTAACATGACAATATTACTAGAAAGTGGGTGTTTCCTTAGATCGGTTATGGAACCCCATGAAAAGGTTCCGATAGCGACCATTATCATTACTGCGACCAGCGCCGCCATGGGGATTTGTTTTAGCCACGGTCCAAGAAAAACCACCATAATCAACAGAAATACGCCTGCAGATAAGGTAGACAAGCGCCCACGTCCTCCAGACTTCATATTGATCATGGTTTGGCCGATCATTGCACACCCCGCCATACCGCCTAAACAACCGGTCAATATATTCGCAATACCTTGGCCTTTGCATTCTTGATTTTTGTCACTATCAGTGTCGGTTAAATCATCCACAATAGTCGCCGTCATCATCGATTCTAATAGACCCACCATCGACAGCCCTATGGCATACGGGAATATTATCAGTAAGGTTTCAAAATTTAACGGAACATTTGGCCATAGAAAAACCGGTAAGGTGTCAGGTAAGTTACCCATATCGCCGACGGTACGTACATCAATACCAAGCCATACAGTCACCATAGTTAAGACGATAATGCACACCAATGGTGAAGGGATGGTATTACCAACAATAGGTAAATAGGGGAATAGATAAATAATTCCAAGGCCTGCTCCAGTCATCGCATAGACAGGCCAGGTTACATTGGTTAGCTCAGGCAGCTGAGCCATAAAAATTAAAATGGCTAATGCGTTTACAAAACCCGTGACGACTGAACGCGATACGAAGCGCATCAAGTTTCCAAGTTTTAGGTGGCCTGCGATAAATTGCAATATACCGGTGAGTATCGTTACTGCAAGCAAGTATTCTAGCCCATGTTCTTTAACTAACGTCACCATCAACAGTGCCATAGCACCGGTGGCAGCGGAGACCATACCAGAGCGCGCTCCCGTAAAAGCAATCACGACGGAAATACTGAATGAAGCGTATAACCCAACCTTAGGGTCAACGCCGGCGATGATAGAAAAGGCGATCGCTTCTGGGATTAAAGCTAAGGCAACGACGATACCCGCGATCAGGTCGCCACGGATGTTAGACATCCAATCATATTTGAAATTTTTTAACATTGAATTCTCAATTTTACACGGCAAACCACACCAGGAATAAACTAGGGGTGTGAGGCAGTGCTTCAAAGGTAAAATTTTGGCGCGGAAATATAGCCTAATAATGGCAGATAATTAACAAGCGCAAAGGGAAAGCAGCATACTAAGGGAGAGTATTGTGCTTTGATTAGCAGTGAGAGCTAAGGGGGAGTGGAGCGTTTATGGCGGCGTAATTAGCACTGAGCTTATTTTCCTCTTTGGTGTATGGAGGCTCGATTATACGCCAGTGCTTTTATAAATAAAATGGCTACTTAATAAGGTTGACCAATTTATATTCTCTATTAAAGCATTTTTGATTTAAGAATCGCGAAGTTATCGACTTAACAATTGTATTGAAAATATGGTCTAAGAGAGCGGTTCGAGGTAGAAATGCGCTGATTATGAATAGACGAAGCTTATCTAGTGAGGTTTGTTCATTCGACAGCACCCTAACTCTGTGCCCCGGAACAAGCCATGATTTACCTATGTCAGTGACGTGTTATCGAACAGTGTAATCCCTTTATTGCAGAATAATACTTTTCGGTCTCGCCAAACACTCCACATTCTGAGCATTTTTAAATTCTAGCAACTGCCTTTGCGTAAAAAGCCTGCAAACACTTTCTGAGTTGCGATTTTCAGCTATCTTTAACTCTAGAGCTCTATTATTATGTCTTTCGTCATGCTTTGCCTTTAAGGTGTTGTTTTTTATAGTCACTGCCTCGGTGCTAAGGAATTTTTATGAATGTCCGCATACTTCTATTAATTGGGTGTATGGTACTGTCTGGATGTGTGACAACAGTTGTTGATCCTGGTGCCCCGGTTCAGGAAAGAACGGTGCATTCGGTGTTTGAATTGCATCGAACCAGCCTAAGAGTGCCCAGCACAGCAACAATTGCAATCAATCAGCATGCTCAATATTTGAAAAGTCGTTTTATTGATAGCCCTGTCGCGGCGTTTGAGATCCCATCCGATCAGGGTGTTATGAGTATCAAGATCTCCAGCACGATTAAAGACAGTGTTTTTTACCCTTCAGCCGTCATTATGGATGCCCAAGGCAGTATTTTGACCACATTTAATGGTCAACAATTTCATTATCAGGCAGCAAAATTTGGGCTAGCCAGTCGTTTGGTTGCCAAGAAAACGTTTCGCCCCCCATTTGGACAGGGTGTACTGTATTTGCTGATTTATACGAAAACCACAGATGTAGAACGCTCTTCTCGGGTGGTAAATCCGGCCTATTGGCAGGCGAAGGTTAGCGGTGCACCGTTACCTGAGAAACAATACATTCAAGTGCCTCACGCAACGCAGGGCATTATTACTGTCAATCTTGAGGACGCTATGAGCGGTGGTGGCTTTGCTACTGGTAATGACGGTTCGGGGTTGAGTTTGCATGATGTCAGTGGTGCCTCTTCACCTCACTTTGCATCACCAGCCTATAACTATCAGAAAGCGATAGAAAAAGCGGTTGCTGAAAACGATATTGGTAAAGCGTTGGAGTTAGTGAAGCAGGCTCAAGCTCAAGGTATTCCGGGAATGCGAGAAGTGTTTGCCAACGCCATGAATGTGCGGTAGCCGACGCTCCTATTACTTAATTGAATGCTGACACGTATTAAAAGCCGTCTTCTGACGGTTGTATTTTTTGTTGGTGTTCTATCCGTGTTCATTTGAAACAAGCGGGAAACTATCCACACCAAATAGAGAGGAGGTTTTGTTATAACTCATATACACAATATGGCGTGGTTGTCATTAATGCTCAACGAGCTGCTAAAAGGGGCCGTTGTCATTATTAAGGCTTTGTTGTCGTTCGTAGTAGGCTTGGTTTATTTAGGGCATTTAGGTTGGCTTATACTGGGTAGCGTGTTTGCAGCGTTCAGCGTATGGCATTTGTATCGGCGTAAGGGAAATCAGGAGGTTTACTCGGAGCGGCATATCGAATATCGAAGCCAAGCGCAGCGAGTTTACAAGAAGATCCGTAAGATCGCTCCTAGCCGCGTCATCGCCTACGTTAGAAAAATGAGCCCTTATGCGTTTGAAGAGTTGGTGCTAATAGCGTTTGAAAAGCAGGGCTACAAGGTCAAACGTAATCAAACCTATAGCCATGATGGCGGGATTGACGGGCAGGTTAAGATTCGTCGGCAATGGTATTTGATTCAGTCGAAACGGTACTCTCAATATATTAATGCTAATCATGTCAAAGAGTTCGATGATTTATGTCGTCAGCGCCGCACCAAAGGCTATTTTATTCATACTGGGCGGACAGGTTCTCTCTCTAAAACCTATACAAATAATACGGTCATCATTAGTGGAGATAGGTTACTGAGCCTATTGAGGGTGATTGAGCAAGACTAGACGCTTGCTGTGGAATTAAAAAAGCTGAGCAGATGCTCAGCTTTTTGGATCTTGCGCTACAGCGAGTACAATAATGTAATACATTAACCGTACTAACCTAGGGCTTTCCCCTAAGGATTAGAAGCCTTGAATATTGCCGGCTTCAAGCTCAGTGAAATATTTGACTGTTTTCACTTTGAGTTCTTGAGTTGACGGTTCATCACAGACGATCATCGCCTTTGGATGCAGTTGTAACGCAGACACTGTCCATAAGTGGTTAACACAACCTTCTACAGCCGCTTCTAGCGCGAGTGCTTTGTTGTGGCCTGTCACTAAGATCATGATTTCTTTCGCATCAAGTAGGGTGCCGACACCGATAGTTAACGCATATTTTGGTACTTGGTTGATGTCGTTGTCGAAGAAGCGAGAATTGGCAATGCGAGTGTCTTCAGTCAATGTCTTAATACGTGTGCGGGAAGACAAAGAAGAAGCAGGTTCATTGAACGCGATATGACCATCGTTGCCAACACCACCCATAAATAGCTGAATTTGGCCGTATGACTTGATTTTGTCTTCGTAGCGTTGACACTCTACTTCATTGTCGGCGGCGTTACCGTCGAGCAAGTTAATATTTTCGTTTAGGATATCGATATGGTTAAAGAAATTTGTATACATGAAAGTGCGGTACGACTCTGAATGATCCGCGGGAATACCAATGTACTCATCCATATTGAAGGTCACGACATGCTTAAAGCTGACTTTACCTGCTTGGTGCATTTCGATGAGAGCTTTATAGGTCGCTAATGGAGTACCGCCGGTCGGTAGACCAAGTACAAATGGGCGTTCTGCTGATGGGTTGAAGTCATTAATGCGTTTTGCAATGTGAGCGGCGGACCACTTGCCCACTTGGGCGGCCGTTTGCAATGGGATCAGTCTCATGTAAGCCTCTATCTCAGATCTACGTTAGTATGAAAATGTTATTTTGCATTATAAATTAAGCGTGCGATCTTTGCCATGATTTTACAGATAAAGGCTTAAGTTAGGCTCCATAGGGTTGTTCATAGAGAAAAAGCCACCAGATTCTTGGTGGCTTTTTTTATTCAATAAAATTTCAACTTTTGGCGTAACATATTGATAATATGAGCTAAGAAATAGAAAAAGGCTGTTTATCAGCCTTCGCCCGATATTCTGGTTGAGCGCCGCTGAGGGAGAAAAAACGTTTTCGACCTTTCGCTAGTTGGATGTATTTCAGCCAAACTCGTTCGAGTTTTGATTTTGCTTTAGTCGGTTGCGATAGCACCTTGATGAAATGTTTTTCATCCGCGTTCTCTGGCGAGAGATCTCCACTTTCTAAAGCGGACATAGTGTCCCCATACAATGTGAGTAGCTCTTCTTCTGCCAGTGTAAACTCACCAGATTTGGCGAACCCTCTTGGGAACTTAACGTTGTCGTAAAAACGTTTTTTTCCATATCGGAATGCAATCTCAGACATAGCTACCTCGTAATCCTTGACGTTGTAAATAGAGAAATTCAGTGACTAAGCACTATCTTCGTCCCCATTATGCGAGTTAGTTTTTCAAATTTGTTACGAAAGTGGCGGCTTGGTTTGATTTTGTGAGCTGTTCATTAGTTGTTAATGCAACGTATGGCGTATTTCAGTAGTTCGTGATTCTTAGGTCAAGGAGAATGGGGAATTCAGTGATAAGAGATCGTTACACTCAGTGAGGAGAGTTCATTTTTATCGTTGGTAAAGAAAAAAGAGGGCGACAGCCAATGTGCTCAGCTGTCGCCCTCTTTCGATGTTGATTATAAGCTCATGAGGCTTTCTATTGATTCCTCAAGAGTTAGGTCGCGATAGGTTTTAATGTGTTGGCCATCAGCCACATCAAGAATGACGCTGCTAATGTTGTTTGAAGGTTGCGCCTCTATGACGCCAAGCGATTGTTCTACCGTGCTGCATCTCACAGTCTGCTTGTTATTAAACTCGATAGTGCATGTGTATAGGACCATAGCCAGTATCCTTTTTTATTATTAATGACGTTGTATTTTAAAATTTAGTAAAAGTTGTGAATTGTTGGCAAGAATTATTTTACAACATTTGCACATTTTAGACATATAACTAAATGAGCTCAAGATGCTTATCTAAGATAGAGAGACAAGAGTATGGCTATTTTGGGAGGGTGAGGATGTAGCGGTCTAGCTGCCTTTTGTTATCAGCAGTGCGATCAGCCTTACCAATATTTTGCTAAATATTTTCTGGTTTTGGGCGATAAGGTGAGTAGAAAGAAAATGTTGGGCTACTGTTCGAAGATGGCCCACGGGGTGGAAGGAAGAGCTGAAGTAGGAGTCATAAGGATATGGAGATAGGTTATTTCTCAAAGGCAGTTGGCGTAGTTTTATCTTCTGTATTGCTTCAAGGTTGTTTACAAGACCAACTGGAGCGTTGGATCGATCGTGATACGTATGATTTCAATGGCATTTATCAAAGTAGCGCGGAGGGGAGCTTTTTGAGTTTTGAAGATGGCGTTATGCGTTATGTTACCCCGCTTGCCCAAATGACGAAGAATTTCAAAGTGAAGGAAGGGCGAGTACATATTATTTTGCGTAATTCTCCTCGTGAGCAGAGAGATGATTTAGTGATGAGTATTCATGGTACAGGGGAAGTGTTGACGTGTGTTACTTGCCCAAAATATAAAATGGCCAACATGTGGCACCGCAGGGCAGATCCTCAGAGTTGATTACTATCTCATTTAATTATTTCATCGAGTGAATTCGTAACTTGAGTGAATTTTTATTAGTGCCCCCTACGGCATTAGCGCCCCCTACGACCTCAAAGTCGCAGGGGGCGTTAGAGTCTTAGTCTTTCTTCAGGTTCATTTCCAACCTTTCTTCTTTTTCGCCTGCATGTGGGTCGTTGAAGCGATCTAAGTTTAGAGCACCTTCAGATTTCGCCACTATGGTCGAGACCACGCTGTCACCAGTAATGTTAACGGCTGTACGAATCATATCCAGTAAGCGGTCGACACCCATGATAAGCGCAATCCCTTCTAGCGGGAGGCCAACTTGGTTTAGCACCATAGCCAACATAACTAGGCCAACACCCGGAACGCCAGCTGTGCCGATAGAGGCCAAGGTTGCGGTTAAGATAACTGTTATGTAATCGCCTAGTGACAAGTCGATATTAAACGCTTGAGCGATAAATACCGTGGCAACGCCTTGCATGATAGCCGTACCATCCATGTTGATAGTCGCTCCTAGAGGAACGGTGAACGACGCAATTTTGTTATCAACACCGATACGGTTTTTAACGGTTTCCATCGTTACTGGGATGGTTGCGTTCGAAGACGCCGTTGAAAATGCGAACATCACTGCATCTTCCATTTTTTTGAAGAAGGTGAGTGGGTTTAGTCCAGTAAAGCCTTTTAGCATGAGTCCGTAAGTGACAAAGCCGTGCAGCAGCAAGGTGCCCGCGAGTACGGCAAAGTAGGCGGCTAGGTTTAAAATTGCGTCTAGACCTAGTCCGGTGAAGAGTTTCGCCATCAAACAGAATACGCCGTAAGGAGCAATGTTCATTAAGATGGCAACCAACTTCATGATGACTTCGTTAAGGTCGTTAAACACGGCAGCAATACGGTCTCCCGCTTTGCCCGCAAGGCTGATGGCTATACCAAATAAGACCGCGAACACAATTACTTGAAGCGTTTTCCCTTCCGCCATCGCATTGATAGGGTTGGTTGGGAACATGTTGATGATCACTTGCCCCAAGGATGGCGCGTTAGCACTGCTAAAGGTAGACACTGCTGTGAGGTCGGCCCCCGCACCAGGCTGGAAAATGGTGCCCATGGTGAGCGCTAACGTAATGGCGATTGCTGTAGTGGCAATATAAAAGGCAAGTGTTTTACCCCCCATGCGGCCTAAGGTTGCAATATCTTTTAGGGAGCTGGTACCGCAAACAAGGGAAACAAACACCAGTGGCACTACAAGCATTTTTAAGCTGGCAATGAAAATTTTCCCGCCGACTTCCAGTAGCCCATGCACTATGTAGTTATCTACAAAGCTGTTGTCTGCGAAGATTGTGCGAATGACAAATCCAGTCAAAATACCGGCTAACATACCGAGTATCACTCGGCCAGTTAAGGACATCGGCTTTTTGGTATTCATATTGAACATTCCTTTTATTGTCCACGTAACAGTGATTAAAAATGAAGATGGAGGTTAACAGCTGATCACTTGGTAATTAAATAAAAGTGAAAAATGTTAACTATAAGTGTGACTTTTATCACCAATTTGAGTCGGAATTCGGCCTTTTGTGTATGCTTTTTCTGTTTATTTATATCACTAGCAAATTCCTTTCGTGTTTTTTAACGCTATTATTACCCTAGAGCAAAGAAAAGATCTCCATGCATTGATCTTTTCTATGTGTTGGGGTTCAGCATTTTTCTGATCCAAGTAATAGCTTCAGCTTCGTTAGTGAAATACTTGGTTGTGACCTTGTTGTTAATGATCTCGCTGTAGCCGTCGATGATCATACTTTGCAGTTGATTGTTGGGGATCACGGCTTGATAAGTGAGTTTGTTCTGAGCAAATAAGTGAGCTGATTGGTTGAAGTATTCCATTACATCTGGGGTACAAAGCCCCCATTCTCGGTAGTCAGCGACGCTGCCCCAAGGCTCTCCCGAGAAATGTTCTTGAGCAGCAGCAAGACAATCTTCGACGCATTGGTGGGCAGTTTGAATATTCCATTGGTCCATAAACTTCAGAATCATTATGTTTTCATCTAAATACTGGGTCCCAATCTGGTAGCGCCCATGCGGATTATTTTGCATATCTGTTCATTGAGTCGATTTGAGAACTGTTTTTAGTATAGAAGAGCTTATTGAGTGCGCCGGAATTTGCGGAGATCAAACGAAAACAGCGCGTACCGGTGAGCTACCTAGGTGGAGGCGCGTGCTATCTGTCTTTACGCAACTTACTTTACTCAATTCACTTTGGATTTGGTGTGGAAATGGTGCTGAACAACCAGTAAGACGGGCAGGACGACAGCTGCGGTAGAGGCGATGTCGAGCAAGGTGTGGTAGCCCTGATAAAGCATGAGTGCTAAATAGGCAAAACATGAGCTGATAGCCAACCATTTTGCAGCTTTACCATGTGTACTCAGGTAGCAAATGAAGACGAGTACCAAAGCGGTATGAGTGCTGTAGTCTAAGTGGTAGCTAGGCCAAATCGAAAAGTATTTATCTAAGAAGTATACAAAGTAGACGAATACAATATTTGATATGAGTTCTCTGAGTTGCGATAAGAAAGGGCTACCAGTATTTGAGGTGATACTTTTTCGTAACAATACCGCGCTTATCAAAGCTAATGCGGGTATATAGGTATCAGCGATGACATCGAGTTGTTCATACGTCATTAGGTGTGAGTCCTTCCCAGCCTTGGGTTTGTGCTAATGCTCTGAGTGTGTCGATATCTTGCGATGTTTGTTCATGTAACCAACTGACGATTTCATCTGCCATCGCGGTTTTGTTGTGCTGGCAACAAAAATATTGCCACGCGCTATATTGGATCTTAGCGGCCGTAGGACAAAGGAGAAAGCCTCGTTGCAATTCAGGCAAGACCAGTAACAAATCCGTGACCGTAGCCCCTTGCCCAGATAGACATGCGCTTAGAGCCAAATCCAAAGTGTAGAATGTGGTGTTGCGTACCACTTGGTTGTTCTTCAACCCTTGTCCTGATAACCAAGCCGTCCAATCGTAGTGGTCGAGCGTCGAATGTAGTCTAGGTAAGTTGAGAATGGAGTTAATCTCAATAGCTGGTGACGCTGCGTGTGAACATACAGGAGCCATATATTCTTCACGTAGAAAAGTCATGTGAGCTTGGTGAGTGTAGTGATCGCGCTTACGTGTATTGAAAATCAAAAGATCATAGTCAGAGTCTTTAATACTCGACTCATCATCAAGTGAAGGGATGATGACGATTTCATGTTCGGGGTAGCGTTCGTGTAAGTCTTGCAACTTGGGTAATAAGCAGCGTGTTGTAAAACTTAGGCTCGCTTTGATGACGAATCGTTTCTTGTGGGTGCTCTGCCAAGTATCGAATGTATCATGCAACGATTGATAATGCTTGGATAGCATAAACAGTAACTCTTGCCCTTTTTGCGTAAGCTCAATTTCTCGATGCTTTCGTATTACTAAAACGCTATCTAATTCTTGCTCTAGTTGTTTGACTTGGCGGCTGACGGCACTTTGTGTCACATTGAGCTCATTGGCTGCGAGACTAAAACTTAAAAGCCGTGCAACAGATTCGAATACGCGTAACCCGTTGTGAGAATGTGGCAGTTTGAGGTAAGGGTACATTATTTATTCACATGAGTTATTTGCATACCAAGATGGCATAAAAGTTAATTGAACGCTAGATAGAAAAGCCTTACTTTTGCATAATTATTTATGAGGCGTGTATGAAAAAACTTTTCTCTTTGGCTGTGCCACTTATTATTTCTCAACTGATCTCGGTCGCTTTAGTGCTCACTGATGTGTGGATGATGTCTCGAATGAGTGTGTCTGCATTAGCGGCTGGTGGCTTAGGTGCTTCGGTGTATTCTTTTATTTTTATTGTTCTCAGTAGCATCGTGGGGTGTGTGGCTAATTTGATCGCTATCGCCCATGGTCAAAGTGCAAGCAAGCCTCGATTTGCTGAAAAGCAAATCCGCCTGTTAATCAAAGGGGCGGTTTTACTTTCGTGTATTTTGACGGCATTGATTTCTATCGGTTTTGTGTTTATCCCGCAGCTATTGATACTTGCGAAGCAGCCACCAGCCGTCGTTGATCAAGCAATGCAATATGCAAACGCGATGAAATGGGCGTTGCTACCTTCTTTATTGATGCTGGTGCTACGAGGGCTGACAAGTGCGTTTGGCAATGTTCGTTCTATTATGGTGATGTCACTGCTGACTGTGGTACTCAATGTTCCACTTAGCTACACCTTGGCTTTCCCCCTGAATATGGGGTTGGCTGGCTTGGGAATTGGCTCAGCACTATCCGCGATGATTGTGATGCTTGGGTATGGATATTGGGTGTTCCAGCGCAATGAATTTTATCATTTTTCACCGTGGAAACAGCTGGAGGAATACTCATGGCGTTTGGTATTGCCTTTGCTGTCATTGGGTTTGCCCATTGCACTTGCCGCGCTTTTGGAAAATGGATTGATTTATGGTGGAACTTTGCTTGCTGGCACTATCGGTGTGGCAGCTCTAGCACTTCATCAGATCCTATTACAATGCCTTGCCTTTACGTGGAATATTAACTTTGGCTTTGCGCAATCTGCGGCTATTTTAGTCGGCAAAGATTTTGGTGCAGATGACCTTGAAGGTATTAAATCAACCAGCGTAAAAAGCTTTGCCTTTGTGACACTTCTCAGTGCTGGGCTCTCTGTCGTTTTCATCGGCTGGCCGGTCTTAATAGAGAAACTATTTGGCATTGAAGATCCGAGCTCTATGCTTGCGCAGATGTTTGCCTCCGTGATTTGGGTGGTGGCATTGTGCTTTGTCGTGGATGCTTGGCAGCTCTTGGCGATCAACTTGCTGCGAGGAATGAAAATAGTCAATCTTCCGACTGTGGTGACGGCAGTTGGTTATTGGGTGGTTGGGCTACCTTCTGCTTGGTTTATGATGGATCGTTATGGTTTGGCGGGCATTTGGGGAGGGATTGGTATCGGTTTGGCGGTGACTGGAGTATTACTGCTAGCGCAGCTCATTTTTACTCTCTCTCGGCGTCCCCCTAGAGCTGCTTTTACTCCTGTCGAAGGGTAAATCGTGGTTCAGTAGCCTTATATAATGCCGCAAGTAACCCTGCTTGCCTTTGACAACACCGACTCGTGAGCTAAATTTTATGCAGTTCATATTAGGTTATAAAATTAAAACTCGGTGACATTGGAGGTTACTATGAAGGGACTTGTGTCCACGGCGTGTTTGTGCGCGTTAATGTTGATTTCTTATCCGGCGGTATCGGCGACTCAGATTATTCACCCGATACCAAGAGAGGGTTCAGAGCTCGACCAATATGCTATTGAATTAATTAAATTCTTAGCTAAGAAGTCGGGTAAGGATGTAGAAGTGGTCTCATACACCCGCACCGTTGGTTCTCAGTCTAGAAAAGTAAAATTGCTGACGGAAGGTAAAATGACGGTAGACTGGCTCGGCGCGGATAAGACGCTGGAAAGTCAGCTCACGCCTATCCGATATCCAGTATTTCGTGGTTTGCTAGGCCACCGTATCTTCATCACTAACAAGACTGTCGAGAGCAAGTTAGGTGCCGTGAAAAACGTTGACGATCTTAAGAGTTTTACCATGATTCAAGGGGAAGGCTGGGCTGACGTTGGCGTGCTAAAGTCGGCAGGGTTTAAAGTTAAAGAAGTCCCAAATTTCGACAACATATTCAAGATTGTTAACCACGGAAGAGCCGACTTGTTTCCCCGTGCGGTCATAGAACCGTACAGCGAATTAGCTGAGCGGAAAAAATACAGCAATTTGTTGGTTGATAACAAGCTTATGCTGGTTTATCGCTTTCCAATGTTTTTGTTTGTGTCACCGACACCAGAGAATAAGGCCGTGGTCGATATCTTGAATCAAGGTTTTGAAAAGGCCTATCAAGACGGCTCCTTCATTAAGTTTTTCGAGCAATCTCCGCTAGTGATCAAGACATTTGAGCAAGCCATATTGGAACAGCGTACGGTTATTAACATAGACAACCCCAATCTTAGCCAAGCAACCAAAAATATTGCTGACAAATATTGGCTGAAACTGTAACGGTTCGTTATTGAGTGGTGTTTTAGTTATGCTAAAGCGAGAATCTGAAGTCTTCATTGGGATGGAGATTCGCTCTTTAGATTAGTGAAAATAGCAAAGCTATGCCCTACACTAAATATGCATCAGTATCCCTATTGTTTGATATGTGGCACATGCGAAATCGATTTAGCAGAGTGGACTAGAGCTTTTGTTTGTGCATGTCGCGCACGCGCTATGAAAGGAGACTTCGCATGAGTCAATTGGCATTAATTAACAGATTAAATGAACTTCCTCGGATTAATAAGGTACTCCAAGATCTTCTTGAAATGGTAAATCAAGAAGACGTCGACTTTAATAAACTGGCTAATAAAATCACAATTGATCAAGTGCTAAGTGCTCGGTTACTACGAATGGCCAATTCAGCCTATTTTGGTAGCGGGAAAAATATCTCGTCCAGTAACGAGGCTTTGATTCGAGTGGGTATTGGGCCTGTTAGAACGCTAGTTGTAGCTTCGGTGTTATCGAGTGCTTTTCCTAAAATACCGACATTGGATTTGCATGAGTATTGGGAAAATACATTCGAGGTGTCGGTGATTTCCAGCAAACTAGCCGAAGAGGTTGGCTTGGATAAAAACGAAGCGCTTACAACGGGCGTGCTACACAACATAGGTGAGCTAATGATCCATACGCTTGCCCCCCAGGAAGCAAAGCAAATCGTAGAACAGGTGGCTTCAGGGGTTGACCCGATTATCGCCCAGCAGCAAGTAGTAGAAACGTGCTCTCCAGCGTTGGGCGCTAAGTTAGCACAAAGCTGGAAATTCCCTGAACTTATGGTCAATGCGATTAGCTCTTTTAATGAGCCAGCTAAAGCTGAATTGTCAAAAACGCTCGCGATGATATTACATTTAGCTCGATCTATTCATAGAGACTGGGACGGCTTTGCGTCTGACCAAGAAAAAATGAGCTATTTGGAAGGAAATTATGAGGCCAAGCAACTTGGCGTTGTGCCCGCGTTTTCTGACACCATCAACACTATCCGCGGCGAAGGTAAAGGCATCGCCAGTCAAATGTTCGGTTAAGTTATATATTATAGTCGCAGGCGCTTGTTACTCTAAGAGCAGCAAGGCCTGCCATCCGTTGTGTTTCTGTTATCAGCCTTTCCTTCTACGCTTCCCTTTTTCCTTCGTGCTTTGATACTTTATTGGAGTATGTGGCTTCGTTTTTACACTGCAATCTGAAAGCGGAGATATCGTCCCTTTGTGGAAGCTATTGATATTGGGTACGATGCTGTAGGCTGCGGACAGATTGTTACTCGCAGGTAAATGAGTTAATTGGATGGCAAAGTGGAGCAGGGATACGTATGGAAAATAAAAGTTATCTAGATAATGTGATTAAGTGTTGGGGAGTGAAATCTGCAGAAGACTTATATCATTACCATGACAACGATTGGGGGCTCCCCGTTTCTGATGATTTTCGTTTGTTTGAAAAAATGACACTGGAAAGTTTTCAATCGGGCTTATCGTGGAGAACGATTCTCAACAAGCGAGATAATTTCCGGCAAGCATTCTTCCAGTTTGATTTTAATCGAGTTGCTGGGCTGGTAGAGTCTGACGTAGAAGAGTTATTGACGAATGCGGGTATCATTCGGCATAGAGGAAAGATTGAAGCGGCAATCAATAATGCTAAATGTGCACAATCTATCGGTAAAGAGTTCGGCAGTTTCGCCGCCTATATTTGGACTTGGGAGCCTGCCAATGTGGCAGATGATAACGAGGCGCGCCCTTCAGCAACAGATGAGTCAAAAAAGCTCAGCGCAGATCTTAAACGTCGGGGGTGGAAGTTTTTTGGCCCGACAACAGCGTATGCTTTTATGCAAACAGCTGGCTTGGTTAACGATCACCGAAAAGAATGTGGGTGTTATACAAAAGTTGAGCAAGCAAGAAAGGCATTCGCACGGCCAACACCGATACGATAAAGGTTAGCTCCTACGCTAATCATCTCTCTACTATGGCTTTCCTGGAGGTTCACAGGTCTTCCTTGAGGTTCATAGCACATTGTAGGCTCAGACAGCGGTCCTGTGATAACGCACTTAATGTATTAAGCACATCATACATAAAGAAGGAACAACGCCGCTAGCACTGAGCTATACCTATCTACAATATTAGCGTTTAGCGTTTTTACGTCTTTTCCGAATAAAGAACAAGCTTACTGCCAACACTAAGACCAAGCCCCCAATGACTGTTGAACTTAAGTGAAGGTGAGTGTGGATCTCAAATGCGATACTGGCGATAAGTGGCGAAGATAAAAAAATTAACGCGATAATGCTCAATAGAATAGCCATTGGCACATGATCACCGTTGTTTTTTGTTAGCATAATCGACAACCTTATTAATTGAACTTGCCTTTTAATACTAGACCATATTATCAGTAATGCTTATGAGTTCAGTTGCAATCGATGTTAGAACGCCTTGGCTGTTCGGCTAAAATACGTACATTTAGGTTAACGCTAATGGGAGAGGCTGATGGAGATGGTCGTTTTTTGTTTAATCGTGACGGCTAAAAACGATTTGCAGAAGTGATTATCAATTACTTACAGGTCTAATAATTGAGCTGTTATTTCATTGGTATGAATTATGCATAAGCTGTTGTTTTTCCCTTAATGATAAAAATAAATATAATTTACAGCAAGATATATGATTGCCCAATCATAAACTCCTTTCTTTTCTTACTCAGTGGTGCTTGTTTTTACATCAATTAGTCTCATATCACCAAATTCATATGAATACATAGACCTAGATCAAATTTAAAACTTATTTCTTAACTTTGGCGGTCGATCTGTAAAGCATTTGTAATTATATTCCCCCCGAATAATCTAGCTCTGTCTATATTTTAATAACAAATACATCGAAGAAAGTAAAAGAAAAGGTTCTTTATCATGATGAGTTTACTCTTTCTTATCTTATTGATTGCAATGTTAACAGCATTCAAAGGTAAGAAATCCCTATCGTACATTCTGTTCACAGTAGCTCTTGTTTTAAGCTTGTTCTGGCTAAAACATCACGCGACTGATTCACTCTCAATTTTACTGTAAGGAGAGACATTATGAATCGCTCGCAAGTTACTTTATTGAATACATTGGGTTTAGTAGGCATCTCAGCGGTCCTACTTATCGGTTTCGTTATGCAGTACTCTCTTAACGAACTTCCTTGTCCGCTATGTCTGCTTCAGCGCGTTGGTTTTGGCCTAGTGATGTTTGGCTTTATGCTAAACGTTGTCTACGGACCACAACAGCGTCACTACGGTGTTGTTCTTATCGGCGCTTTGTTTGGTGGTGTAGCGGCACTACGTCAAGTTTCTTTGCACGTAGTTCCTGGCGTACCAGGGTACGGTAGCGCAGTTCTTGGTATGCACTACTACACTTGGGCATTTGTACTATTTGGTGCAACTGTTCTAGGTGTTGCCGTATTGCTTATGATGTGGAACAACGAGTGGAACAAAAACGACAGCTACGACATGAGCACATTCGGTCGTTTCGCATGTCTGTTAGCTATCTCTGTAGTTGCATTGAACCTACTGTCTACTTTTGTAGAGTGTGGACCATATCAATGTCCAGATAACCCTATTAGCTACTGGTTGATCAACCTAATGGGCTAACCTTCGGGTATCAGTGTTATAAAAAAGCCAAGTCGATTTATCGGCTTGGCTTTTTTTGTGTTTTGGGAAAGGAACGTCAATTAGCTCAACCTAGGCGGCGACATCTCACTCGGTAACGAATCTACCTTGATGGTTTGCGTTGGGAACGCGATATCCGCGCCATTATTTCTGATTTCGGCAAGAATTTTCAAGAGGACATCTTGCTTCACTTCTTGGTAGCGGACCCAGTTGACCGTCTTCGTAAAGGTGTACACCATTATATCGAGTGACGAAGGACCGAACTGCAAAAAAGAGACAATCATGGTTTGGCTAGTGTCGATATCTGGGTGATTCTTCAGCATAGTTTTGATGTCGGAGGTGATTTTCTCGACCTTATCGCCATCTTCGTAGCGAATGCCAATGATTTCTTTGATTCTTCGGTTGAACATTCGTGACGGGTTTTCTACCACAATATTGCTAAACACTGAGTTTGGGATATACAAAGGCCGTTTGTCGAACGTTCGTACTATTGTCATTCGCCAGCCGATCCTTTCTACGGTTCCCTCTATCGCGCGATCTGGTGAGCGTATCCAGTTGCCTACTTTGAATGGACGGTCGAAATAAATCATCAACCCGCCAAAAAAGTTCGACAATAAATCTTTCGCTGCCAAACCAACAATTAGACCACCGACACCGCCAAATGTGAGTAGCCCGGATAAGCTCAAGCCAAATGCTTGCATCGCGGTTAAAGCTGTAATGACGATAAAGACGAGCCGTATAATTTTGGCTATTGCTTGTACCGTGGTTTCGTCGTGCTGTTTCTGGCTTAGAATGTGATGCTCGACATTGCTGATCAAGCGAACAATAAACCACATAAAAATGCCGATGATCAGCAAGTGCTTCACTGTGGCTAGCCAGTTCAGATCTGAATTGACCCTCGTCTGTATAATAATGCCGAGAGAGATAGTTGCCGGCCAACACCAAATTAGTGTACTCACCGGAGCTTTAAGTGCGTGGAGGATTAAATCGTCCCACTTGAAGGTGGTTTTCTCGACGAGAGAATTCAGGCGACTATAAATTAGACGCCACATCATCCAGCAGATAAAGCTGAGTGCTGTGATAATAATAGCGTTGTTGTTCCAATTGGATGCCATTGAGTCAGATAACGACATCACCCATTGAAGTAGCTCGTTCATAATTTTTTATCTTTTCTGATGTGTGCCATTTGATTATTGTTGAAGATCAAATGACTGATTGATTTCTATAGGTTATCACGTGTCAATGTCTTAATAAAAACACCACTTACTTTTCTCTCTAACCCATTGAAATTTCGTCCGCCATATTTCCATGTCAATTTAATGTCAGAATTTGTTGGCTCAGTTTGATATGGAAAATTTATAGGCGCACACTGTGCTCCGTTTATGTGACGTACGGATCTATTATGAGACCAAGTGAAAAACAATTTGCTGTAATTGGATTGGGCCGTTTCGGTTTGTCGGTATGTAAGGAATTGCAAGAAGCTGGTGTACAGGTGCTTGCCATCGACATTAACGAAGAGCGAGTGAAAGAAGCATCGGCGTATACGACTCAAGCTATCGTTGCGAATTGTACCAATGAGGAAACGATAGCTGAGCTTCAGCTATCGGATTACGATATGGTGATGATATCGATTGGTTCAGACGTCAACTCCAGCATTCTAGCGACACTAGTGGTGAAAGAATCTGGCGCGAAATCGGTGTGGGTGAAGGCTAACGATAAGTTTCATTATAAGATCCTTCAAAAAATCGGCGCCGACCATATTATTATGCCAGAGCGTGATATGGGTATTCGGGTCGCGCGTAAAATGCTGGATAGACGAGTGCTGGAGTTCCATGAATTAGGCAGCGGAATTGCGATGACGGAAATCATTGTGAGCTCTCGTTTGATGGGTAAAACGCTGTCAGCGCTTTCATTCTGTAAAGAAGAATCGGTACAGGTATTGGGCTTTAAACGTGGTTCAAATGTGACGAAAGCGCCCGCATTGGACACGCGTCTCGAAATCGGCGATGTAATTATTATCATTGGACCTAAAGTTACCTTGGCGAAAAAGTTAAAATCTTTATGAAGCTGCATCACAAATTGAACGCTATTTTTCCGCTTAAGCGTGCCACTCGCGCAAAGAAAAGCTCAGAACCTAGCGTCATTTTTCTTAGTTTTCTGGCCGTTCTGGTCCCCTCTGCTTTTTTACTCACCTTACCTGTATTTTCTGTCTCTGGTTTGAGTCTGGTTGATGCTATGTTCACTGCGACTTCTGCCATCAGCGTTACGGGCCTAGGGGTCGTGGACACTGGAACCCACTTCACGGTAGAAGGGCAGGTGTTGCTGATGTTCCTTATGCAAGTTGGAGGATTGGGCCAGATGACATTGTCAGCCGTATTGCTGTATATGTTTGGCGTTCGATTGAGTTTGAAGCAACAAGCGCTAGCCAAAGAGTCTTTGGGCCAAGATCGTACCGTCAATATACGCAGCCTCGTTAATCAAATAGTTATTTTTGCATTTGTTACTGAGTTTATAGGCTTTTTGCTGCTGTCTGCTCGATGGGTTCCTCAACTGGGGTGGGGGACCGGTATGTATTACGCACTATTTCATGCCATTTCTGCGTTTAACAATGCAGGATTTTCTCTGTTTTCTAATGGCATGGAAAGCTATGTGGGCGACCCTTTAATAAACCTTACTCTAGCGGGTTTATTTATCCTCGGCGGTTTGGGTTTTACGGTGATCGTTGACTTGGCAACCAACTGGCGTAAAGGCTTTTCGCAACTTCTTCTGCACACTAAAATCATGTTAGTGGTCACGCCGATTTTGCTTCTCTCTGGGATGGTGTTGATTTGGGCATTGGAGCACAATGATCCTAATACTTTAGGACCGTTATCGACATCGAGTCAGTGGCTAGCCGCATTTTTCCAATCGGCAAGTGCACGGACAGCGGGTTTTAATACCGTAGACTTAACCCATTTTACGCACCCAGCCCTGTTGGTTTTGATTGTCTTGATGCTGATTGGTGCAGGCTCCACGTCGACGGGTGGCGGTATCAAAGTCTCGACCTTTGCGGTTGCCTTAGTCGCGACTTGGGCTTTCTTAAGACAGAAAAAGCATGTGGTGATGTTCAAGCGCACGGTGAGTTGGCAAGTGGTGACTAAATCATTGGCGATTATTGTCGTGAGTGGCGTTTTACTGACATTAGCCATGTTCCTTTTGATGGTAACGGAGCATGCAACGTTTGCCAAAGTAATGTTTGAAACCATTTCGGCGTTTTCTACCGTCGGTTTGTCAGCTGGGCTGACGGCTCATTTGAGCGAACCGGGTAAGATTATCATGATTGTGGTGATGGCGATTGGCAGAATAGGCCCTTTAACTTTGGCTTATATGTTAGCGCGACCAGAATCTTCTTTGGTGAAATACCCTGAAGAACCAGTCTTAACGGGTTAAATTATTTTTGGAAGTGATCGCTGAGCGCGGCGCGGCGGGCCTTGGCTCCTGCCATACCGCCTTCCATATCGACGGTGTGCTCAAACCCTTTTTTTATTAAGCGTTTACTTGGGATCATTGGCTCAATACGCTTGAGCTGAGGGGAGTCTCGTTTTCCCGTCAAAAGATACACACTACGGCCACTACCTGTTTTGATGGTGATTTCTTTACCGTTGAAGTCAAATTCAGTGGTGACTAAACGAGAGTTTTTGTATACACCGGATTCTCCAAGCAAGAGTATGTCGGTATCGTAAGAAGGAGCGCCAATCTCAACCCATGAGCCGTAGACATGCTTAGGGTCTATATAATTCATATAACTGAAATATATTAATATTGAAAAGCCTATCGCGAGGACACTGACTCCCCCTCCAATAGCTAATTTAATCGCTTCTGTTTTGGTCATATCCCGCCGAATAAACAGTAAGTAATCACTAAACATCCATTTGTGCCATCTTCTGCTAACCGATTTTGTGCTAACTGATTGTGACCGAGCATTTTTGTCTATCACATATAATTTGGGTCTATCGCATATATTTAGAGCCATAGCATATGTTGATAGGCTAGGTTTACTCTCTGCCAAGCACTGATTGTTGGTTATTAGGCATTCCTACCTTACTTCCTTGTCACGTGAAGTCGCTGTTATCGGGCATTTATTGTCTGCGCAGCGCTCCTAAATCTAAGTATAGTTAACAGAATTAAATATAGTGAACAGAATTGGCTAGGCACTTTTTCTTGGATTCTGCGTCACATTTGGAGCTAGTTTATCCGCCTACGAAGAATGTTGGCTATAATTTTCTATAGGAGCCCTATTCAGTTAAGGAAGGTGATAGAGCATGGCGGTTGTTCCAAAGCATACTGATCAAAGCCCTCGTTATGATCCGGAGCAAGATTTTGACACTCAGCAAAGGCATCGCTTCACTGAGGTAGCAAATAAAGCTCAACAACGAAGGGAACTACGCAAGGCATCGATGCTTTCTTCAATGAGAAATAAAGCGTTGAAACCGGTTGTCCGACCTCAGAAGGATAAATTCAATTCTGTACGTTATGGGGTTTGGTTGGTTGTGTTTGCTGCCGTGTCCCTTTGGCTGATGTATATGACATCAAGTTAATCAGTTAGGTTGGATTATTTAAAGAGACCACGGTTTCACCCTTTTCAGTTTTCGGGGCATCATCTAATGATTGAGTGGGTTTAGCGTGGTCATAGTAATAGTACTGGCTTTTACCAGCATGTTTTGCTGCATACATCGCTTTGTCCGCACAACGCGTCAGTTCAGGTAATGAATCGGCATCTTGTGGGAAGAGTGCAGCACCGACACTGACTGTCATTTCATTGATTCTTTCGGAGCCTTGATAGCCATCCATGAAAAGATGGCAGATGCGGTCAAGGATTTGGTCTAAATCATTTTTCGTTTTTACACCATAGAGCAATAAAACAAACTCATCGCCCGCAAACCGTGCAATGGAATAATCGTGCTTGCCTGTTACTCTATCTTTGTTACGCACTTTATTACATAGCCTGCGGGAAAAGTGCTGTAAAACTTTGTCGCCTACATCATGTCCGTAGGTATCGTTAACAGTTTTGAAATCGTCAATATCGAGGAAGACTAATGCGGTGTAGTCGTCGGTGGGGGTGATGAGCAGTTCCTCTAATTTTTCTGTTGCCCAGCGCTCAAAGCTCCAGCGGTTTGCTAGTCCCGTGATGTGATCCATATAAGCGAGATCTTCGATCCCTTCCGCATATAAGCTGTGGATGTACTCTATCGCCTTGGAGTAATAGTAGGATGATATGTTAAATAGCAGGCAAAGCGCGCCTAAGCTAATAATGAAATGTGCCCCGGAAAAACTTTGCGGAAGGATGCTTGATGGGGTGTACATTACAGAGATCACTGCTAGTAAACAAAATGTATTACTGAAAATTAGCCCATTTCTGAAGTCATTCACGTATACCACACAGCCAATAATAGGGTAGAGGTACAAAAAGCGTCCCGGAACAGGGCCATCGTAGAACAGCAGCGCGGCTCCTAAAAAAAGTAGCACGCCGCTAAACATGAGATCCGTACTATTAGTTTGAAAATTTTGTAATGAATACCATGCAATGATGGTAATGATGGTTAAGCAAATAAACTCCAGTAGCCCAAATCCATATCGGCCATCTAATAGGTTAAATGCTCCAGAGATAAACAAGATCAACACCACAATCGCAGAGCAGATCAGCAGAATCTTTCGTTTTCGATTCGAACGAATATCCGCCATCTCTTCAAGGTGCGTTCCGACTAAGTTTTTCATCTAATGACTCTATTCCATGAGTACGCCGAGTGCTATGTAATTGTAGCTAATAAATCAAGATATTAGCAAATCTCCCTTGATTGGAAAGTCGTCCATGAGTGTTATGAGGGCTAGTTGAACTCTTTTTTTAGCCAAGCGCGTAGCAGCAAAATATATTCGTTATTCAGCTGCTCCTTTTGGCAGACAAAATGAATTTCTTGCTCAGGAGTTGGTACGGGATCACCGAGTTCAACTAGTAGCCCTTGCTGGACAAAATCACGAACAAAAACTCGGTGCGTGATAAACAGACCGAGCTGACGGATAGTTGCTTGTAGGGCTTGAATCGATGTGAGAAAGGATAAATTGTTACCAAATTTAGGAACTGAAACTTGATGGCTTCGACACCAAATAGCCCAATCGTTGGCTCGACGTTTATTGTTTGCAATGATTGCGGGGTGTTGCTGTATCAATTGCTCTAAAGAGGCATCGGGGTGGATGATCTCAGGGCTTGCGACCATCACCAATTCGTCGTCGGCTAATTTTTCACAGTGATAGTGTCCCCACTCCTTGATTGACCCGTGTATTAACGCAACATCAACACCTTCTTGTTCCAAAGAAAATGAACCGATTAAGTTAGAAATTCTCACATCAAGCTTGTTGGAAAACTGGTTGAAACTATCGACGCGTGGAATCCACCAATGCATTGCTAGTGAGTTCACCATATTGAGTGTCAGGTGGTGAGAGTGATTGCGTTGAAGGAGCGCCTGAGTAGCGTTATCGATTTGCTCTAGTGCGGGAGCTATCTGTTTGTAATACCGTTTGCCCTTCGCGTTGAGTACAACGCTTCGGTTTGCGCGCTCGAATAACTTAGTACTCAACTGGGACTCCAATGATTTTATCGATTGACTGATTGCGGAATGGCTAACGCATAGCAAGTCCGCAGCTTCACTCATGCTGCCAGATTCGGCAACCGCTGCAAATGCGTATAAAGATTTTAGTGATGGACGAGTATCCACTGTAAGTTTTCCTTAACTGTTCTGTTAATTTTAATCGTTTTTTTTACGACGTACGCTGCACTACAATGGCGGCAGTTTATGGAGTGCTTATGTTACGTCAATATTCACCTGCATTATTTATGCTTTCATCTACCCTAAGTCTATCCATTTCAGGGTTATTGTCAAAATACCTCGCTGAGCAGATAACGGCAGAATGGTTAGGGTTTATCAGGTTTTTCTTACCGGCAATTGTGCTGTTTTTCGTGCTATCTATGAGTAAAGTAAAGCGGCCAAGTAAGGAAATGCTCATACCACTACTGACTCGTTCAGCGTGCATTTTTGTCTGTCAAATGTGTTTTATTTACGCACTAACTCACTTGAGTTTAGTGGAGAGTGTGGTGTTATTTGGTACAGGGCCATTATTTATCCCAGTGTTAGAAAAATTAATATTTTCGACACCGATGCGCCGTGTGAGTATTTTCAGCCTCTTACTGACGTTTGCTGGAGTTTTGCTGTTATCTGGGAGTATGACGAGTTTTTCATTTCGCCCCGCGCTGTTAGTCGGGCTGGCCGCTGGCATCTTTAATGCTGGTTCGCAGCTAAGCTTATACCGAGCCACGAAAGGTGAAATGTCACCCGTTGAAATAAACGCATGGACTTTTACTTTAGCAGCCTTGTGGTTCTTGCCTACTCTCACTTTGAGCCCGATGTTTGCATCCGTAAGTGCAGTTCCTGTCGACGGGCATGGGGTATGGCTGCTTGTTCTATGTTTTGCCGTTTTGTCTGGGCTTATCATTAATACCCAAGTCTTTCGAGCGAAAGCATATAAACTGGCGGAGTCAGGATCGCAGCTCGCGCCGTTGATTTTTACTAACTTGCTGTTTACGTCATTGTGGCAGGTATTGTTCTTTAATGTACGATTTGATGGATTTCAATTGGGCGGGTTGGCTTTGATTGTGTTCGCAAATGTGGTGAACGTATTCACTCCGCTTGTGTGGCGGAAGTTGCGGCCTCAACAGTTGCTGAGTCAAGCATGATTGCCACATTTTAGCGGTAATCATGCGGTTCTATGTAATTCAGAGAGGTAGTCGTTTTAGCTTCAAGCCACAATAATTGTAAATCTAATGACGTAAAGCCTACTCAAGATCGAGAACATATTCGTAGCAATCCAGTGAGTTGCCACTGACCTCAGCGTAGTTTGGATAGCTTCTAACTCGGTTAAACCCCACTTTTTCTAGGACACGTTGCGAGGCTAAGTTGTGTTTGGATGCAATGGCAACAAACGTCTTGATACCAAACTTATCCTTTGCAGAGGTGATGATACTTTTGGCTGCGAAGCTGGCTATCCCTTCACCAATATACTTTTCTGCTACTCGGTAACCGAGCAGCGCACGTTGCTTGTCGACATCGATACTATGCAGGTTTACCCGCGCGACGATATCTCCAATTTGGCTTTTTACTAATACAGGGAACATCGCATTATTTCGGTACATAGCTAGGCATTCGTCGATATGAAGTTTCACACCTACAACGCTGTAGAATTCTGGACCTCTAGCTTGGATTTGGCTTTCAAACCAAACTCGGTTGTTTTTTTCAAATTTGTATAGCGCATGAAGATCACTTGGTTGTAATAGAGACATTTGGTATTTGCTCATGCATTCCCTACTTATCAATATTGGTGGCCCTAGAATGCAAGGGCTTGTGTTGTAATGTAATAAAGCATTGTACGCGGATGGTGACAAAGCAAGGGTATCATAGCGAATAGTTGCAAGTAGCAAGCTCAACACTTTTGGCTAATTGGGTGGATTCTACATTTGCAACTCGTTGCAATTCCAATTTCATAAAATTTGCATTATGCAATTGCATAATGCATATGCATCGAGAGGTACTGTGATGGAAATCACCAAATAACAGGTTGTTTAGCGAGAATTCATGTTGGCACGCTTTGTGCTTTATATACATCAACCCTTATTAAGCCGAGGGTTACCTAGCCAACTGACGTTGTTAGTGAACCAATTTGTTCACATCTATATCGGCCAACCACCTATTTTGTGGTTGGCTTTCTTTTTTCTGCTTCCTAATCCCTCTTTTAGTGTCCTTTTATTTATATTCGAGATGTATGACTAGTTTCTAATCTCAGTAGCTCTGCACTTCGCAGTTGTGATAGCAACTCGGTTTTCTCGGGCAGACAGTGCCTCGCGCGCATATTAATTTGGCTTCTGTTTCTATCCCTCTTTCTATCCAATTGATATTCAATATTTTGGCAATAGTGGTAAATTCTTTCTTGATGTGACGTGGAATCGTCGTGCTCCCCCCGTTAGACACGCAAGAATTTTTTAACTCTTCGGCGATTTGGCGAGAATCGCCACCCTGTGCGTCGATGGCGGGGTTTAGATCGATACCAGCGCATAGAACACGGCTATTGCCTGCAGGATCCGAGATATTGACCGACTCACAGCAATAAATTCTTGGTTCATTGCCGACATTTAGGATAGATATTTGCGCTGAGCTTTGTTGCTGAGGCTCTGAGAGTTTACGAAACACTGCCCAGTGTTGGCATGGGTCGTTGACTTTACGCATGTTACCCCAAGGAAGAGGAATACCATTTCCTCGATATACGGCTTTTAGTTTATTTTGACCGTATGCATCGAAATAGTGCCAGTGCGGATAAGGTGAAACGACAGTCATGCGCCTCATCGCCACTGATGGCGACACCCCTGCTTTTTTGTGTACAGCGATTTCGTAGCCAGAACGGTCTAGCAGCTGACGAAAAGGCACTTTAGGGCAGAGCAGTGCACCAGCAAAGAAACTCGATTCGAAATCTCGCCACGCCTGCAAGATGTCTTTGGAGTTGAGCTCGGAAGATGAAGGTGCTTGATTGGTATCTTCCCAGCTATTGGTGTGCCCGATAGATAGCACACTCTTTAAACCTTCCTTACTGTGTAAAATACTGTGTCCAATGTAGACCGAGAGATCGTATTTCAGGCGAGTTGGGTATTGCTTGAGAATTTCATTGAGATAAATGGTGTTTGGTGGTTCAAAAAATGACGTCACAAGCTGCTTGGCGCTAATGCCCATCTCATCGACGACATCTTGCGGCGTTCGCTTTACCCAGCGTATTGTCAGCCCTGAACTCTTAGCGATATCGACAAGATCCTCAACGGCCAGGTTAAGACGCTTGTGACCCACTTCTTCCGCGGCTCGCTCTAGATCTGGGAAGTGATTGTTATTGCTTTCTTGGTGGGCTCGAATCAGTAAGTGTGCGAATTGCCTCCCAGTGATGCCTGCTTGAGAAAGCATTTCTGGGATGGCGATCTGGAGTATGTCGTTAGAAAATAAAAAATTCGGCTCTAAAGCCATACCACTGATGCCGCCGCGATTGCCTTTGTCTGGCGTTAGCTCTTGTGCCTCGGGCTCATCATCTAGGAACCATCTAGGGTCTTTTTGAAAAACCTCTGCAATGACTTCTAACATGTCGACACTCGGGACTCGCTTACCTCTTTCTATCATTGATAAATAGGAGACAGAGGGGGCGTAGTCGGGGTTTAAACGAATACACCGAGCAGACAAATCTTCCATTGTTAAATGGTTTCGTTTTCTTAGGTTGCGAATTTTGGTACCTAAGAAATGCGATTGGCGGACCAGACTTTTTGATAGCGACATTTTGTAAAATTCACACTGTAAAATTTTTGTTGTGAAATTGTAGTAAAAAATTAGCTAGTCTAGATAGTAAGCAAAATCACAAATTTAAGAAGTATCTTTATTTCGCTGTGGAATATTTGCTTCAAAACAAATTTTGAGAATTATTTTTCGAGGGACTATCTATGAATATGCTGACTTTCGGTAATACCCAACCGCTTCAAAAGCAAAAGCCGATCATCGCTGAAGAGATTTTTGCTGTCGAAACAATCAGTGCGAATCAGACAAAAGAGAAGCAACAAAAAGCAAAACAGCTACTGGATACTTTGTTCCCTCTGGAACATGGCTCTCACCAAGAAGTCTCTGCCTATGTTATCGATTATCGCCATGTAATGGCGTACTTTAAAGATGGTACACATAGTGGCTTGCTACATCCAAAGCATTTCGTGGCTTACAATGGTGAAAAAGAAGACCCATCATCAATTCTATTTAAAGATGGTGCCGGTAGCCATGTAGAAGTGCTGTTTGGTTGTCATAAAGGCACAGGCTGTGTTGAGCTTATTGATATCGATGATATTCAGTTGGAAACCTGTA
The DNA here is from genome assembly GCF_050337555.1 of Vibrio profundum. NCBI lineage: Bacteria > Pseudomonadati > Pseudomonadota > Gammaproteobacteria > Vibrionales > Vibrionaceae > Vibrio > Vibrio profundum. The sequence continues at coordinate 68,670 of NZ_JAKJTA010000014.1, read as the reverse complement.
CTACTTTGCCGCAAGGAACAGAAACGCAAACCATGACAGCCATGCGCCATTGGGTGAGTTTAATTAAAGGTGATAAGAGCGGACAGCCAAAAGCATGCAGCGAAGATAAAGAGTTTATTGCAAAAACAGGCGATGACTACTGTTTAGGGTATTGTTATAAGCTTTAACTCGCATATGAGTCAAATGATGCCGTTCTATTTTCAACAAAGGAAGTGCATCTAATAATTTGTTATTTAAAATAAAAATGTAATTCTCAAACATTTCGATTGTGAGCAACCAGTGATAAGTGGTTGCTCTTTTTTCTTGAGAAACTATGTGCGTATATTTTTTAGCAATGCATAAAATTTGTAGTACACTTAGTAGACAAGTGTAATTATCGGTTGAGGGTATGGCAGAGCCAGTGATATTGAATATTGGTGATCTTGTGCAGGATGTGAGTCAGCAAAGTAGGATTGCAGACAGGCCCGTTATGAATGTTGTTTTTGTGGACAACGAAAATGGCGTTGCAGAGTGCCAATATTATGATCAATATTTGCAAAAGCACTCTCATGCGATCTGTATTACTCGCCTTGAGAAGCTTCGATTCGTCTAGTTCTTGTTTAATTTGCACTATCTTCTAAGGTGAGGGCTCTCGTCCTGAGTCTGTTTCATTTTATAATTTCTCTTTATTCTCTCCTCTTTGTCGCTCAATCAGAATCATACTGAATTCACAGCTTAGAGTTATTCAACTTTTGTGTATCAATAAGTGCACAAAAACACATCAATGTGTCAGTACTTTTTTACGATTTACACCTTTCCCTTCAGATTAGTTTTTCTAATCCAATAGATAGAAATATATCCCGCTATATCGGTGAATTTATCATTGCTTAAAGTGCTTCCAACCACTACCATCTCGCGCATAATGAGCCTACTGCTTCATTGCCGCTATTCATTGAATAAATTCATATTAAGTATTTGTTTTCTGTTTCTCATGGAGATAACGATGTCTGAAAAATTCCCACTGGTGAAGTTGACGTTTTTGATCGCAATTCTGACGGCTGTCGGTCAAATGACGCAAACCATGTATGTGCCTTCTATTGGAAGTATGGCCAGTGAATTCTTGGTATCACCAGCAGCATTACAGGCAGTTATGGCGTGCTATTTGATACCCTACGGCTTTTCGCAATTTATTTATGGCTCTCTATCAGACCGACTTGGACGTAAGCCTATTATTTTAGTTGGTTTATGTGTGTATATGCTAGGTACTGTGATGGCCTTATTTGCTCACCAGTATCAATGGTTTTTAGCGGCTAGCTTTATTCAAGGCTTAGGTATTGGCTGCGGCGGTGTGATGTGCCGTACGCTGACTCGCGACTGTTTTTCTGGCGCGGAGCTGCACCGTGCCAATGGACTGATTAGCATGTGTGTGATTTTTTCTCCTTTAATTGCCCCTATGCTAGGCGGATTTTTAACTGAGCATTTTGGGTGGCGCTCGAGCTATCTATTTTTAGCTTTATTCGCTGTTGCTGTCGTTATAGCGATGATGACTAATATGATGGAGACGTTGCCAAAAGAGCGCCGGAACCCTCAGCCGGTCATGCAGAGCTACAAGTACGTGATGTCGGATAAACGATTCCAAGGCTATTTGCTTTGCTTGGTGGCCACTTTTTCTGGTGTGGCGGTATTTGAAGCGGCCTCGGGAGTATTGTTAGGTGGGGTTTTGAAATTGCCTGCAACCACAGTTAGCTTACTGTTTGTGTTGCCAATCCCAGGTTACCTAATCGGCGCGAGCTTATCTAATTCTATTGCGAGACGTTTTAATGAAAAAATGTCGATGAATGTCGGTGTTGTTGCCATTATCCTTGGTTCTTTAATAGTGTTGGTTCCGGGTCTAATGGGGCTAACAACTGCGGTAACATTGGTGGGCGGCGCAAGTGTTTATTTCTTGGGCTCAGGTATTTTATATCCGGCAGCTACGACGGGAGCACTAAGCCCGTTCCCATATCATGCGGGGACCGGAGGTGCTTTACTTGGTGGTTTGCAAAACTTAGGGGCGGGCATTGCTACTTTGGTGGCGTCTGTTATTCCTGCGCAAGACCAATTACCCGTCGGTGGTCTTATGTTATTGATGTCTGTGTTGGCGATGCTTGGACTATGGCGAGCCTTTGCAAAGCAAGGCCCGACCTCACAAGAGCCACTCGCCGCGTAGACTCAGCGTGATAGCCTTTGATAAGCCGAGTTTTTTAACTCGGCTTTTTTGTTTGTGTTTCCGATTGTACACCACTGAGCTAAGAATGGTTCTAGCTCATGTTTAATTTTTCGTTGCGAGCACAAATGGCTTGTGAGAGTGTACTTATGACAGCGTATAAGTTTAGAAAATTCAATCAGGTATGAGGAATCGCTATGGTCAGTATACGGAAAGCAATGAGAGAGGACGCACAGGCGATTATTGAGCTTCGAAATCGAGCTATTATCGATCAATGCAGTGCGCATTATTTACCTCAGCAGTTGTCACTCTGGACCGAGGGCGGCATGAGTGAACGTTTTCTAATAGATGTTGAAGAGAATTTTCATGTTTCTGAGAAAAATCAACAAATTGTGGGCTCAGGAAAACTGAATATGCAGACAGGCATGGTCGATGCTATTTTCGTTGACCCGGATTACCTGAGGCAAGGCGTCGCGACGTGTATGCTGGCACATTTACAAAAGCTTGCCCACGAACACTGTCTTACACAATTGCACTTAGAAGCCACTCTTAATGCTGCTGCGTTTTATCGAACGTGTGGCTTCGTTGGTGACATTATCTCAACGTATTATTCACCACGCGGGATAAGCCTTGATTGTGTCCCTATGCGTAAGTCGCTTCAGGCGTAGTACGTTACCTAGATTTCTATAAGTCGTCGCTGGGTGCTCGGTTCAGCTGAGCGCCTGACGGATCTTGCCATTGTGATCTGACAGACTTTTTCGTGCTTGCTCTGGTGAGCAATGTGTTAGCAGCATGACAATTGCGGTTTTACAATGATTGCCACACTGCTTGAGAGTGAACTCCGCTTGTTGGTGAGTGCAGTCAGCGGCGCTCATTACGATTTGTTTTTGTCGCTCAATTAATTTTGCATTTGTGGCTTCCACATCGACCATCAAGTTACCAAAGACTTTCCCCGACTGAATCATCGTCCCAGTGGTGAGCATATTCAGTACCAGCTTTTGGGCCGTGCCGGCTTTCATACGTGAAGACCCAGTAACAACTTCAGGGCCCACGATAGGGGTAATGGCGACATTAGCGAAATTCGCCATCGGTGAGTTTGGGTTACAGGTCACACAAATGACTTGGGCATTGAGCGAGCGCGCGTATTCCATTGCACCAATTGCATAAGGCGTCCGGCCGCTTGCGGCAATCGCGACAAGAATATCATGGTCAGAAAATTGGATGCTCTGTAGATCCTGCGCGCCCAGTTCAGATTTGTCTTCCGCATTTTCTACCGCTTTGAGTAGCGCGGGGTGGCCGCCTGCGATTAACCCGACCACTTGCTCTGGATCGCTCCCGAAAGTGGGTGGGCACTCGCTTGCATCGAGTACGCCAAGTCGACCTGAGGTCCCCGCGCCTAGATAAACCAAACGGCCACCATGAGCGAAAGCGTGTGTGATGAGATCAACCGCTTGGCTAATTTCAGGCAAAACTCTTTCTATAGCGGTGGCAACTTTTTGATCTTCTTGGTTGATGACACGTAACATATCAATGGTAGAAAGTGTGTCGATTTTCTCGCTTGCTGGATTGCGCTGTTCGGTTGTGAGTTTGGTTAGATCCATGATTTTATCGCTGTTAAGTCATATTCTCTTAGCATCACTATAAATCTATTCAGTGGTAAGTAAAGACCTCAATAATGCTGGTTAAAGAGGTGCTTAGCGTGGAATCGGAGGTGTTCGTCAATGAAGCTGGCCACGAAAAAATAGCTGTGATCGTAGCCATACTGAATTCTAACCTCTACAGGGGAGTGTTGTTGGTTGGCGGCATCAACCAAAGTATCGGTTTGCAGCTGCTCTGTGAGAAAGCAGTCATTTTCTCCTTGGTCGATAAGGATAGGCAGTGGGGAGCAGGTTTGGCGAAGCAATTCCACCGCATCGTGTGCTTTCCAAGTTTCTCTGTCATGGCCAAGGTACGCAGAAAACGCTTTTATGCCCCATGGAGCATTGGTAGGGTGGCAAATAGGACTGAAGGCTGAAATAGATTGATAGCGTTTAGGGTTTTTCAGGCCTACGGTCAGCGCGCCATGTCCGCCCATGCTATGTCCTGCAATAGAACGATCGAGCGAGACTGGAAAGTTTTGCTCAACGATTTGAGGGAGCTCAGAAACAACGTAATCATACATATGGTAATGGTTACTCCAAGGTAGCTCGGTTGCATTGACATAAAACCCAGCGCCTTGGCCTAAATCGTAGCTGTCGTCGTCGGCAACGAATTGGCCTCTTGGGCTGGTGTCGGGAGCGATAATAGCGATGCCCAGTTGTGAAGCGGTGCGGAACGCCCCAGATTTCTGCATGAAGTTCTCATCGGTGCAGGTGAGGCCGGATAGCCAATAAAGCACAGGAACACGATGAAATGGGGCAGCACAATGAGGAATAAATACGGCAAAGCGCATTTCACATTTGAGTGAGGTGGACTGATGGCTATATTGCATGTGCCAACCACCAAACACTTTGTTCTTACTCACTTCATTTATCGCCACCGAGAGTTCCTTATCTGTGCCATTGAGCCTCTTACTACAGACTAGGTTAGTCATAAGTATATCCAAAATAGAGGGATATGCAGAATTGGTGGCGTTAGATGACTAATCTCTCGTTCGGATCGCTAGTCTCGCTACAAGTGGGTAGTTCTTCTCACCCTCTTCGATTACAGCCCCGACGAGTGACAAAGAACCCTACACCTTCCATGACACTGTGCCAGCAGGTAAATATTTGGCAGGAGTTGATGTCAGTGAGTTGGCCGGGAATGAAGTGCAGCTATCCACCGCTGTAGAGGTGGTGCCAAAAGTGGATCTAAGGCAACAAGTGGAAAGAAAGTCCGTAACTTCGTTTGCTCCCATATCTCTTGGGTGCCTTAGTTTGTGGAAACGAATGAAGTATTTTATCTAATACGAGTATGCTATTTCTGTTTTGAGACTGTAGCCTCGCATTCGCATTCGCATTCGCATTCGTCGTCCTATTTCGTCTAAAAACTTGTTGCCATCTTTACTTCCTTTTTTCTGTGTATCTATGCAGTTGATTAAGTTTGAAAGTGGTTTGAGTAGGCGTTGTTTCCTAAATCAACGTTCTGATCCCCTTGCTTCGTAACACTTACTTTGGCTGACGAACAGGCATACCTAGTTTTATGACTTTGTTCATTGCCTTTACGTTAGCCAGCGCTTCGCCGACTTGACCGTTGTATAGGCGCAAGGTGAGTTTGGCGTTGGTCAGTTGTTTGTATCGGTACATAGCCGTCTCGGACAGCGACCATTTGTGATACCCGCTGTCGCGTTACCACTCCGGTAACTTATCCGCTTTTAACGCACGAACCGCTTCATTACGAGGGTGCCCTTCTTCCCAGTACCCTGCATTACTTCGTGGCGGGATGGTCGGCGATATCCCTTTCTTTTCAGTAATCGGTGACAGGCTTTTGTGTCATAAGCGCCGTCAGCGCTGACCTGCTTTATCTTTCGACGTAATGGGTTAAGTAAAATGAGAAGCACCTCGTTGTCGCCAACAGAATCTAAGCTGACTTCTGCAGCAATCACTTCATGCGTAGACGCATCGACAGCTAGGTGAAGCTTTCGCCAGACCCGACGCTTTTCTTTCCCATGTTTACGCATCTTCCATTCGCCTTCGCCAAACACTTTTAAGCCAGTGGCATCAATCACTACATGGGTGACAGGGCCTCGGCTAGGTAATCGATACGCCACTTCAACGGTTTTCGCCCTTTTGCTAAAACAGCTATAGGATGGTGAAGTGAGTGGCACTTTCATCAACGAAAATAGGGAGTTAATGAAGCCTTCTAAAGCACGTAGTGGCAGCTTGAAGATACCTTTTATTATCAGCGCCGTTTCAATGGCCATATCTGAGAACTGAAACCCTCGTCCGCGATGACCATGATGTTCCTTGCTACGCCATGCTTTGAACGCTGCTTCATCGAGCCAAAAGGTTACCGAGCCTCTGTTTACAAGCGCTTGATTGTATTGCTTCCAGTTGGTGATTCTGCGTTTATCCTTGTCCATTGTCGTTACCCTAGTTGACCTACGAGAGATCTGATCGCTAGGAATGGGAAAAGTTCAGTTATTTAGGAAACAACGCCGTTTGAGTATGGAAAATGGCTTGTTTTGTCGGAAGTGATAGCTCGTTTTGTCTAAAGATAAATTAGTAAGTCATTGTTAATCAATGTATTTATTTTGAAGGCACTCAAGATAACGAGCCATGTTAAAAAAGATAACAGGCCGGCTCGTTTTCATGTAATGGTGAAATGAAAAACAAGGTTAATATGTTTTTTTTTAATAGAGTTATGATAGATTGATTGAAACCTAGGCTGGCGACAAAACGAGCCGGCCTGTTATTAAGAATGTTAGGTAACTACGAATGGTCAATCTTTTAAATCCAGCATTACGAGTGAGGGATCTAAGAAAACTAGTTGAGCCTATCCTACATGAAGTAAGCTGGGATCGCGGTGTTGACGATACTAGCGAATGGGTTATTGCATCATTCGAAGATAGTACTCATAAACAGAAACTAACTTCTTGGCTAAAGAGTAAGAATATTCCGGATGCATTTGAAATAATTATCACCGATAAAGCTTGGTCAAATTTAAGGTATATAAATTGGTCTAAATTATTGTTAAATTTAGAGTTTTACCTAGACCAAGAAAATGTTCTAATTATCGCGTCAAATAAAGCGTGGGTGATGGAATATGCACCTCAGCAAATAGTAAGGTTTGGTCAGTGGGTAAAAATTACCTAACAAGCAATTTAAGCGGGACTAAAAACAGCTTGCTCAGTTTCGCTTCTCTACACACTTTAGCAAACAATTTTTAGCCCCTTAATGTGGGCGTTATGCGTAAAAGAGGAATTTTAGTTTGGGTGCATGGAGTGAAGACAATTTTGGCAATGATAATGCCAGTGATTGGATATGGGAGTTGGAGAAGTCAAAAGGATTGAATACTCTACTGTCACCGATACAATCGGTGTTAAATGAGAATGAGTACTTGGAAGCAGATATTTGCTCCGAAGCTTTAGCTGCCTCGGAAGTCATTGCGGCGGCGATCACAAACGATCAAGCTGTGTTGCCAGATGAAGCCCGAAATTGGCTTAATCGCAAGCAAGGTTGGTTAATTGGTCGTAAGCCTCAAATAACAGCAGAACATGCAAAACAAGCGTTAAGTGCAGTTCAAAAAGTACTCTCGTGCTCTGAACTTCAAGAACTCTGGGAAGAAGGCGGAGTTAATGAAAAATGGAGAACAATACAAACTAATCTCATTGCCAAGTTAGAAAACGCATAACAAACAATTTAAGAGTGATTCCCCCACGCTTGGCATTTTTGGTTTGGGTTAAGTTTAATGTTTACGGTGCTCAAATTGAGTGTCGTGGTGGTGTGGCTCACACCTTAATTGGGCGTTACATTTCTTGAGAGTTAGCATGACCAAAGAAGAAATTAAGAAGCTGTTTATTGCAATTGAAAAGCACGACCACGATACGGTGCTTGGCATTCTTGAAACGGATAAGGATGCAATGGAAGCAGTTGGTCACCATAATGCTAATTGCAGAGACAAAACCCCGTTAATGTTTGCTATGCAATGTGAGGATTTTGAGCTTTCAGAGAGACTCATAGAGTTAGGTGCAAACGTAAGTGCCAAAATGCCAGTAGGGCCTGAGTCTAACGTAATTCAACTAGCTGTAAAATTTGGTCATGGTCTGAATCCAAATTTCGATAAATGGCTAAGCTTTACTAAAAAGCTTATACAGCAAGGTGCTAATCCATCAGACGCTGTGTGGCCGGCGTGTCATGCATACAATAAAGTCGCGGATAAACCGGAAATTATATCACTACTATTACAAAGTGGTGCTTCACATGAAAGTGAAGTTGGCAATACCGGCAGCACTGTGAAAGAATTGGTTAAGGTTAATTCACAGTTATATTCCAGTCGCGTCCTTTCGTTATTTGGGCTTTAGTCGTGGCAAAATGTAACAAGGCGTTGTTGTCGGACTGGTTTTCCGCAGCGCTCCAAACCAGCCGTAAAGCGCGGCGTTAAGCTTCAAAAAGTAGTAAGACTATGAATGATTATCTGGACAAAAAAATTGAAGGTATACTGGTTGGAGCAATGACTGCTGGCTTCAATCGATCGTTGAATGCACTAGAAGAAGCTGGAGCAATAGACCGAAAGAAAATGATGAAGGAGTACGCAGGGAAAGGGAGCAAGTACTACGACATGGTTACTGAACAGTTTGAGTATACTGCTCACTATGCTAAAGAGGCAGTTCGCGAGCTGATCGAACAAGAAAGTAATAATTCATGAAGTCACAAGCACTACCAAAATCAGAGCTTAACAATCGCATCAAAGGCGACGCTCGTATCTCGCGCGCTTTATGCGGGCGTTAGAAGGCAAGATGGAAATCTCGAATAATTTTAATCAGTTAAGCTTTCATGATGCGACTGTCGAATCAGTACGCAGGGAAGCTGATTGCGTTGAGATCATGTTCGATTTTGTGGTGGTAGCTCCAGAGCATCCGGCCGCAAAGGACAATGTCATCGAACTAAGGGAAGTAAGGGTAATATTTAACAAGGTTAAGGCTGAGAAAGCTTTAATTTGGCATGACGATAAATCCCCAATCTGCCACCCAAATCCTAGCTCACCAATTAATGAAGTTATGCACGGAACTCAGAAAGAGGAGTACTTTCATTTTGATGGCTTCTGGCAACCCGATGATTGGTCTGAATGGTTAATTTACACAGACAGCTTTGTTGTGAGTGGTAGAGTTGTGGAATTCACTCGTGCAGCCTTCTAACAAAAAAATTAATGATCGCCCTACGGGCTCTGCCGCTTTGCGTCAGTCCATTATTTAGAGCGTTAGCCTCAAAAAGGAGTACTTGTGCTTTGAAGTATTTTGTCCCAGATATTCGAGTTAATGAGGATCTTGATCAACAGAATTCCTACCAAGATAAATTTGGAGGATTGCCTTGGCGGTTAGAAGAGTCTCGTTGGCCGACCTGTTCAGAATGTAAAAAACCTCAGAGCTTCCTTGCGCAATTTCAGCATGATTCCAACAGACTCAATTTAGGAAGAGAGGGGTGAGTTGTTTATATATTTCAGTGTAATCATGACCCCGGTATGTGTTCGACTTGGGAAGGCGGTTCCGGTGCTAATGCTTGCTTTATCCTCGAACCTGAAAAACTAGTAGACGAGCTATGCAAATCATCGGGAGAGAATACATTGATCGAGAAAGAGGTTCGTGTAGTAGGTTGGCTAGAGCGCGATGATGGCATTTCTGCTTCCAATACTCAGGCTTTCTCGATGAAGGATTATTCTATGACCTTCCCGATGACATCGTTGAGAGCGCTACATCGGGCACAAAATTAGGTAGCGTCCCTGAGTGGATACAAAGCCCATCGGAGGCTCTATCGGGTGATTGGGAGTTCATCGGCCAGCTGGATAGTACTCATAGTTTTATTCATCCACCACGGAATAACGTTGGCTGGGTTTCCGAAGATGGAGAACGCTGGGAAGGGCGAACGTACTACGGCGAGGGGCCAAATTACGGTGGCGGAGGTATCGCCTATCTATTTATTAGAAAAACAGAAGCGTTGCCAGAAGGTTGGTTTTTCTGGCAGTGTGGCTAAGGCTAACAAGCGCATGTTGTCGGACTGGCTTTCCGCTGTGCTCCAAACCAGCCGCAAATGCGGGCGTTAAATGCCTAAGGGAAGTATGCAAAAAATCTCAATTGAAGTAGCGAATAAATTCACTGAGCCATTCATTGGCAAAAGAGTTAGTCGTGTTTGGCAGGGTAATGGTAGTGCCATATTTCTTGAGTTTGGAGAGCTAACTGAAAATAAAGGTGAGCTTACAGCCATGATTGAGTGGAGTTGGCGTGTAGAAAACGAAGAAGAAATAGAATTTGGTAGTTGGTCTGAAGATTCAGAGTTTCCTGTGTTACTAAAAAAGCTAAATGGTTTAACTCTTCAACGCATTTCGTTTCAATCTCGTTTACCAGAATTAGTACTAGAGCTAAGTGAAAATATTTGGGTTTGCTCCTTCTCTACAGTCGAAGGAGATCCTGAATGGGCGCTGATCACGCCAACTAAAACCATGCTGTCATCAAAAGGAAGTCTAGGCTTTGAGTAGGCGGCACTTAACCAGCGGCTGCTGCGGACAAATTTCCGCTGTCACCTTTTTTGCAAAAACACGCAAAAAAGCCGCCATCAAAAATTTGCTCGCAGAGCCGGGTGTTAAATGACTAGAATTATGAGCAAAGTTAAACGGATTGAAGATATTACGATAGAGGATCTGGAAACTCATCGCTGGTGCTTCTATCAAAACGATGAGGAAGGCTACGATGCGTTCGAACATGTAATTTCCGGTGAGCATCCTGATTTCTCAGAAGATGTTTTAGAGCTGGAGTATGCGGAGTTCGAGTTTTCAAACGGAAAGGTGGTCTGGGGGCTTTACGATGGCTTGGAATCTTTCAATATCGTTACTCCGTCAGAGTGGTATTCCTTGTGGTATGGCATTGCGAAGCCTGAATCTGAAGATATTGAACGGCTATCTGAATTTCTATCTAGTGAAGGTTTAAAATTGCCAGTAGTCGCTAAAGCAAAATGGTCTGGTACAAAAAGAACATACAATGGTATTCAATATATAAATGAGAATGACGAGGTCCGCGAGATCGTCATTTAACAAAGCAAGCAAGAAGGACAGCAAAACCGCTACGCGGTTTAACTGCCTCTTCTAGCGACGTTGATACTTTTAGTGATTGGCCGCTAATTTACCGTAAAGAGGGATATATGGATTGTGTATTCAAAGCTCGTGAGCACATTGATATTGTATGGCGGATAGCTGAACAATTAGAAGTAACTGGTACACATAAAAATAGATTTATTAGTGCCATGTTCTTTGCGTCAATTAATCATTGCGACGCTATACAGGTGTTAACAAAACAACGGAACTTTGCTTCATCTTTTGCGCTTTTGCGACCTCTTTTAGAGAATACTTTTCGTGCCGTTTGGTTACACAATTGTGCCTCAATTGAGCAAAGCCAGAAGGCTATGATTAAGGGTAAATGGCCAAGTGCATGGGATGCTATCAACTCAATTGAAGAACTTTCAGGTTGCCCAAAGTTGCTATCTAAAATTTGGTCTGATATGCGAAATCATATGCATGACTTTACTCATGGTGGTAGCGAGCTCGCGTACAGGCATTTTGGCGAGGATAACGTTATTACGCCAAATGTTGATGACAGTGAAGTGCTGAGGTTGATACAAATAGTAGTATTGGTCTCTTCTTATGTTCTTTCTCAGCATATTGAACTGTCAGAGAATGAAAAAGCTATTCGATTACTAGAAAGGCTAGTTGATCAGTCAACATCATGGTGTTTTACAACAGGATGCGGCTAACAAATAAGGATTAAGGTGTTGCGTAGCCAACACTAAATCCCGAGTATTGAACAAGCCCGAAGCCACCTTATTAAGTAAATTGTGCAATTTGTTTTGAAGGGCACGCTACCTTGAGGGTTTTCTCAAGGCGAGCGACGTTAAGATAAGGTTACGATAGCAACCTTATCAATCAGTTAGCTATTTTCCTTTCTCTTCTTCCGCCACTGTTCCTCTGATTTCACCTTGGCCATTATCCCAATTATCAAATGCCTTTCGGCTAAATCGGTCGGCTAACTCTCACGCACGCCATCTCACGCTGACAGCAAGGGCAGATTCTTATCGCTTTACTTCTTATCGTCTTGATTAGCAGCGGTATGAGATGAAGTAAGTTCAACAACAGCAGTTGAATACGGGCTCTTAAGGTATGCGCTTGACCGCGTAAAAATCCGTAGTATCGAACCCGTTACAGCCCTTTGGGCAACACGTGCTGTCAAATGAGTAGCAAGAACTTGAGGATGGGTAAGGTGCGCGTTTGCCACGTTTTGCTTTGGCTCTCTTTATAACGGAAGGTGACTGTGGAAAATACAGCGCATGTGCGAGTTTAAAAAACTAATGTGTAGCACAAGGCTTTGTTGAATTTCTCTGTGCATAGATATCTATTCTAGTTGAAAGGATGTCTATGAATCACACATATTATTAATACTAAAACAAACAGCGAAAAAGCCAGAATGTTTCCGGCTTTTTCGCTGTTTGTGTCGCTCTACTCTCTAACTAAATGCGTCCAAGCGAGAAGGGAATTCAATCAATATGACGTATTTGGTACTTCTTCATTTTGTGATTCAGAGTGCTGATCGGAAGAGAAAGCTGTTCTGCCGCACGCTTTATTTGCCAATGACACTCTTCCAAGCTACTCAAAATTAACTGCTTTTCATATTTATTTACGGTCTCTTTGAGTGCTTTGGATGGGATTTCTTCAAGCGGAATTGTTTGTTTAATCTTAGCCGGCTCGGTGGCGGTGGCGACATCATTTGTTAGTAGAGCAGAGCTGATTACGTCTTGTGGCTCAGCTTCCATTTCCAGAGTATCGAGTTCTATTTGAGTGATGATTTCAAAATCAGACAGCAAAATGGCGCGTTCCACAATATGCTTTAGTTCTCTTACATTGCCTGGGTACGGATAACTGAGCAGTTGTTGTCGGACATTGGCACTAAACCCCGGTGTGTGTGGAAGGCCTAGCGTATGCGTACTCTGAGATAAAAAGTGTTCTGCGAGTGGGATGATGTCAGCTCGTCTTTCTCTGAGTGGCGGTAACTGAATAGGGAAAACATTGAGTCGGTAGTAGAGATCGGCCCGAAACAAACCTTGTTTTATTTTTTGCTTTAAATGGCAATGGGTGGCGGCAATCACACGGACATCAATCGTAATTTCTTTATTTGCGCCAATGGGTCTTAACTTGCGCTCTTGCAGAACTCGCAACAATTTAGCTTGGAGCAGTAGCGGCATGTCCCCTATTTCATCGAGAAATAGGGTGCCGCCATTGGCTGCCTCAAAGAGGCCAATTTTATTGCTATCCGCCCCGGTAAAGGCCCCTTTTTTATGGCCAAACAGTTCAGACTCGAGCAGCTGCTCTGGTATTGCCGCGCAGTTCTGCACCACCAAAGGCTGCTGACTACGGTCTGAGTTGTCGTGGATATATTGAGCGATGACTTCTTTGCCTGTCCCTGTTTCTCCGAGGAGCAGAACATCGACGGGTAGAGCAAGAATTTTGTCGATTCTACCTAAGGTAGACACCATGGTTTCACTTACTGCGATTGGGCCTTGATAGCCTTGTGTGGTTCGCTTTTTGAGCTTTTTATTCTCACGGGTTAAGGCCGCGTTATCTGTGGTTAATGACTGAATAATATGGTCATACTCTTCTAGCCAAATAGCTTGCCGTATGTAGTTTGCGGCAAGATGGCAAAAAGCAGTGAGCGCATTTTCCTCGACTAGGAGGTTTGGTCCGAATAATACCAACAGGCCAATGGTATTTCCTTTGTCGTCCACCAGTGGCCAAGCAAGCAAGTTTTCGCTCTTGCGTGATAAAGCTTGCTCAGCATGGTAGATCGATTCGCAATTGTAGCCGTTGTATTGATAAAGCTGCTCTATTTTCACAGCCTCACCATTGCGAACCGCGTACTGGAATGGGTCGGTATCGTTTGATAGCGCCAAAGATAAAGGCTGCCACGGGTGCTGACTGAGCATATAACCATTGTGCTGGACGATATTTGGCGTCAACGATTGACTCGTATTATCTAACACATATAGGTTGCCATGTGGAGAGCGGGTCATGGTGCAAGCAGCGCTAAGCACTGCCTGTAAGGTTTCCACTAGTCGACGCCTATTTGATAACGATTGGCTAATCGCAAGCAGCGCATTGCTAAGCTCGCTATTGCTAGCTGAAGTCATAGCATAATTTCCCGCTGTCGCTCACACTGAGCGAGACACGTTCCATGTGATCATCGAGGTCATTGACGAGTAAATGGTGAGACAGTTGTGGTAATAGCTGTCGATTGATTACCGCGTCGATATTGCGCGCTCCGGTTTCCGCTAACTTACAGTTATCCAAAATGAACTGGATAAGTGACTCTTTGTAATCGAGTTTTAGCTTATAGCGCTCGTGCAAGCGTGTAGCAACTTTATCCAGTTTATGTAGAACAATTTCTTTCATCGCTTCATCGTTAAGCGGCATGTATGGAAGAATGGACATACGAGCTAGTAGAGCAGGTTTAAAATGCTGGTTAAGGCTTGGTCGGATAGCATTTTCTATGTCATCGACACTGAGTTCAGGAAGCTGGGCAAGTTGCTCAATCTGCTGCGTCGCTAGGTTACTAGTGAGTAGAATTAGCGTGTTTTTGAAGTTAATTGCTCGGCCTTCACCATCGTTTAATACCCCTTTGTCGAATACTTGATAGAAAAGGTTCAGCACTTCTGGATCGGCTTTTTCTACTTCGTCTAGCAATACGACGGAATACGGTCGTTGGCGCACGGCTTCGGTTAACATGCCGCCTTCGCCATACCCGACGTAACCCGGAGGAGAACCGATTAAACGAGATACTGTGTGTTTTTCTTGGAACTCAGACATGTTAATGGTGACCATAAAGCGTTCGCCACCAAACATCTCTTCGGCGATGGCGCGAGCCGTTTCGGTTTTTCCGACTCCGCTTGGGCCAACCAGCAAGAAGACGCCTGTTGGCTTGTCTTGATCGACTAAGCCAGCTTTAGCCGTTTGAATACCTTCAGATAATGCGCCCATCGCGAAAGGTTGGCCTTTGATTTGTTGGTTGAGCGTATCTTTAATGCTGAGGGTTGTTTTTGTCTCGTCTTTTAGCATTTTCCCCATAGGGATGCCTGTCCAATCGGAAATGACATGGCTGACCTCGTCGGGACCTACTTCAAAGTGAACCAGTTGAGATGAAGTTCGAATGTCTTCAAGTTGGGATTGACATGCTTGAATGGCAATGGTGACTTCCTCAACATCCATTGTTGGTTTGTCGGTTTCATCGTTAAGTCCAGCTGCCTGTTTTTCATCTTCGGTGATGTTGGTCTCTAAATGCTGATTGAGCATTTGGCGCAGGTGAAGCAACTCGTTAATCACCGATTTCTCTTGTTGCCATTGCTCCAGCAATACATTGAGCTGTTGTTGAGTCTCCGTTATCTGGTTTTGAATCTCAGGTCGAGCAGAGACACTATGACGATCTCCCGTCAACTGTGCGATATCACGTTCAATAGCGTCTAATTCTCTTTGCTGGCTTGCCAGTTGTTGCTGCAATATTTCGATCGGTGCCGGGGTAGCGTTTAAGCTAATATTGACTCGCGCGCACGCCGTATCGAGTACATCAATCGCTTTGTCGGGCAGTTGACGACCTGAAATATAACGGGAAGAGAGTTTGGCCGCTGCGGTAATCGCATCATCACGTATATAGACACCATGAGATTTCTCATAAGCTGCGCGCAGGCCTCGAATGATTACGCTGGCCTGATCAGGCGTTGGCTCGTCAAGTTTCACCAATTGGAAACGCCTTGCCAACGCAGGGTCTTTTTCAAAGTATTTTTTATATTCAGACCAAGTGGTTGCGGCGATAGTCTTAACTTCACCGCGAGCCAGAGCAGGCTTGAGGAGGTTGGCTGCATCACTGCCTCCAGCTTGGTTGCCACCACCGACTAACGTGTGGGCTTCGTCGATAAAGAGAATAATTGGCGTTGCGGAGTTTTTAACTTCATCCAATACAGCGTTTAGTCTTTTTTCGAATTCGCCTTTGACACTTGCTCCGGCTTGCAGCAGCCCCATGTCCAACCCATAGAGCTCGACATTTCTCAGGCTGTCTGGCACGTCACCCTTGACAATACGAAGAGCTAAGCCTTCTACGACGGCTGTTTTGCCAACTCCGGGATCGCCAACCGCAATTGGGTTGTTTTTGCGTCTACGCGCCAAGATATCGATGATTTGGCGAATTTCTTGGTCACGACAGAATACAGGATCGATTTCCCCTAGGCGGGCCTTACCAGTGAAATCCGTCGTAAACTTCGCCAGTGCAGAATCATCGGAGCGAGGAGTTTCTGATTCGCTTATCGACGATTTATTTTCCATTGAAGCATGGGTGAGCTCGCCGAAGCGGCGTTTTATTTCATCGGTGTTCACCGATTCAAGCAGTGAGGCATAACCATGTTGACCATAGCGTAGTGGGTTGCTAACCAGTGTAAGTAATAATGCGCCCGTTCTAATTTGGGTTTCAGATAAATCTAGTGACGACATTAACCAACTTTCTTGCAGCCACTCGATAAGCAGCGCTGAAAATACAGGCTTGGCACCACTATTATGTTGTGTCATTTGAATATTAGACTGAATCGATTGTCTCAATAAATGTTCTGAGCAATCAAAGTGAGCTAATAAAATATCGAAATCGCTGTTTGGTCTTTCTAATAAGCTGAGTAAATAGTGTTCTATTTGTACTTCGCTGGCGTGCTGCGATACTGCTAGTGATGCTGCATCCTCTAGAGCGACTTTAGCGACTGGATTTAAGCGTTGAATTAGTGAAGACAGATTTATATTGATCATAATGCTAAAACGAGTAGACGTCGAAAGTGTTAAATATACCCGATATAGCGATTAAATATTATTGTACATTATGCTTAAAATGTAAAAACAACGTATTTCATACAACTTTAATTATTATCCCTTTCTTATCCCTACCCTCACTAGTCATTATGATTGAATTGATAGGCAAAATGCCTAAATGGCTAGGTAATTGACCTTTTTTGCCTTTTTCTTTAATTAGGTGGTTGATTTTATCGGTCGATTCAATAAATTACACCAGCAATACAACTTTTGGTTTTTTTCCACAAATAATTGATTCACTTAACCCAATAAATACACATTTAATTTATAGGATGTTGATTTTATTGTTGTTTTATTTATTGGCATGAGGATTGCTTTGTAGTGGGTGTTCGCAAGTTAAGCGAGTTAACGAAAGTTTAGTCAATTTATATTTATAGAGGTTATAGTAATGCCAACTCCAGCATATATGTCAGTGAAAGGTGAAACACAAGGCGAAATCACAAAGGACGCTTACTCTGCGGACTCTGTCGGTAACACATGGCAGCAGGCTCACATCGATGAGTTCCTAGTTCAAGAACTTGATCATGTACTGACTGTTCCTCGTGATCCACAAAGTGGTCAGCCAACAGGCCAACGTGTTCACATGCCAGTGATCGTGACGAAAGCACAAGATTGCTGTTCGCCACTGCTATTCAACGCACTAGTATCTGGTGAGAAATTGCCTGAGTGTCAGATTCGTTTCTACCGCACATCAACAACGGGTAAGCAAGAACACTACTACACAATCAAATTGATTGATGCGCTACTGGTTGATATACAAACTCGCATGGCTCACTGTCAAGATGCGGTAACGGCTGATCGCGTAACGGAAGAAGTACTTAAGTTTACTTACCGCGCGATTGAAGTGACTCACGAAGTTTGCGGTAAAGCTGGTAACGATGACTGGCGTACACCTCGTGAAGCGTAATTCGCCGATCGAAAGTTAAGAATATTGGGCCACATTGTGGCCCTTTCGAGTTTTTAAATTAGGTAAAAATATGGGTAATCTAGTAGATTTTAAAGTGGAAATTCAAGGCTCTAAGCGTCGGTTTGATGTGGAGAGGTTTACTGTTATGGAGGAGTTGTCTGCTCCGTTTCGTATTGAGTTGAATCTGATATCTTCAGATGCCGATATTACTTTTGAAGAGCTAAGTCGTAAGCCAGCTTTATTAACCTTACTTGGACAAGGCTCGGGCGTTTCCAAACAATTCCACGGGACTGTGAGTGAGGTTTGCTATTGGGGACCGATCCACGATAAAAGTCGTTACCATGTCACATTGGTACCGGACTTTTGGTTTCTGTCTCAGCGCCAAGATTGCCGTATTTTTCAGCAAAAGTCCGTAGAAGATATCATTAAGCAGGTTTTTGCTGATGCCCGCTTTACGGGCTATAAGTTCTCGCCAAATGTTGTCGGTAAGACCCCAACTAAGCTGTATGTTTTGCAATATCGTGAGTCTGATGAAAGTTTTGTCGCACGTTTAATGGCAGAACATGGGCTGTGGTATTACTTTGACCATAGTGAATCTGGTCATATGATGGTCATTGCCAACAGTAAAGATGCGGTGACAGATATTCCGTGCACTACAGATAATGCAACTGTCGTCGGCTCTGTGGTTTTTCATCAGCCAGGTAATGGTAATGCCGATCGTGAGCATGTGATGAAGCTGAGGTCGGCTCACAGTGTTAACACCGGTAAGGTGACTTTCTCCGATTACAATTACAACATGCCAAACACTGATCTAGAGGTGGAATCTGCTGCTGATCAGAAAAACTCAGATCTGGCTTATTACGACTACCCGGGACGTTACGTAGATGCTGAGCATGGCAAAACCCGAGTTGCTGAAAAAAGAGAAGAATACGTTGTTGCGAGTCATCAGGTTCGAGGGATGAGCAACGTGATGCGATTAGCAACCGGGCATAGTTTTGCCCTACAAGCTCACCCAAGACAAGCGTTGAACTCAGATTACACTTTGATGTCTGTTAAACATGAAGGACAAAACCCATTGGTTGCAGGTCATGAGGTTAGTGGTCATCCTGATGACTCGGCTCATCATGCGACAAGTTACCATAACCAGTTTATTTGCATTCCCAAGACCACAGAATTTAAACCGAAAAAACTGCCAGCGCCAGTTGTGGACGGGCCGCAAACTGCTGTCGTGGTGGGTCCTGCTGGTGAGGAAATCTACACCGATAAAATGGGCCGAATTAAAGTGCAGTTTCACTGGGATCGCTACGCACAGAAAGATGAAAACGCGAGCTGTTGGATACGAGTGAGTCAGTCGATGGCTGGAAATAACTGGGGTGCAGTGCATTTGCCGAGGATTGGGCATGAAGTCGTGGTGACGTTTTTGGAAGGTGATACTGATCGCCCCTTAGTGACAGGTGTGGTATACAACGGTCAAAATGGCCCTGCGTACGAGTTGCCAAAAAACAAAACGATGACTGTGTTTCGTACTCAAACCCATAAAGGGGAAGGGTACAATGAACTTAGCTTTGAAGATAAAAAAGACGCGGAAGAAATCTATATCCATGCACAGCGTGATATGGTCACCAAGGTCTTGAACGACCGCCATCATACTATCGATCGAGATGAGTATCTTGCCGTTACCGGTAACCGAGAAAAAGAAGTGACAGGGAACCAGAAAGAAACCATCCATGACTTCAAACAGACCCAAGTAGACAAAACATTTACTGAAACCGTTGAGAAAGATGTCGCGGTTACCTACAACGCGGATGAAACGCATAAAGTCGCACATAATCAAACGGTTGATGTGGGTGACAACCGCGATGTAACTGTGCACAAAAAAGATACTCTCACAGTGAATGATACCAGAACGGTTCATGTTACTAAGCAGCAGTCCACGACCATTGATGCAGATAACAGCATGACGGTCGGCGGCCAGATGACTGTGACTGTGAAAGGCGGGGATACGTCGATAAGTACAGATGCGGGGAAGACATCGATTACGAGTAGCAGCGCGATTACTCTAACGACAGGTTCGGCTTCGCTGGAAATGAAAAGCGACGGCACAATAAATTTAAAGGGCTCAGCGATTAACTTGACTGCAAGTGGTAATTTGACGCTGAAAGGTGCCAATGTTTTGCAAAACCCATAGAGCGCGTGAAGCGAGGTTCAAGAATGAAGAATAATGAAGTGCATACCGAAATGGTACAGAGTGTTTTGCACACGACCGAGCAGCAGCGAGAGCCTATCTTGCATGCGAGACTGGGTAAAATTATTGCAATTAACCCTTCTTTAGATAGTGTGCGAGTTGATTTCGAAGGCAACCCATATTCAACTCCAGTGAGTGCAAAAGTAGGAAGGAATTTTCGTCTGTCAGAGCTAGAAATGGCTATTGACGGTGGGTTTACTTGTCGAGTCGAGTTTCTCAATGGCGATGTCAGTTTACCGATTGTTACAGATATCTTCTTTTCGATTTTAGAAGACGATAAGCCTGTCAGCATTCGAGCAAAAAAATTGTTGATTGAGGCCGATCAAGAGCTAGTGCTCAAGAGCGGTGCCACGGAGACGGTTTACCGAGCCCGTGGTGCTAAGGTCACAACACGAGCAAAATATGTGACTTCTCAAGCCGAAAAGTCGAATAAGATCCAAGGCGCAACCATAGCAATCAATTGATTTTCCGTGCTAGGCTCCGAGCCCCAAGTGACCCTAGCTTTTCCTGTTAGCTATGAGATGCTCCGAATAACAATGACGACCCGAAAACGAATATTAGCGAAGCACATTGATTTCAGTATCACTAGCGAGTGCTTGGATGACGTACTCACAAAAGTGCAAGCCCAATCAAAATCTTTTGAATCTCTTGCGGAGAAAAAACGTCAATTTCTGATCGAAAAAACTGAGCTCGCTTGTGATTCTATTGAATTTCTACTGCGTCAGCGAGTGCGAGCACATATAAATGGCTATCCTTCATCGGGTAATGCCTATCTATCCCTGATTGAACAAAAGTTGGCGGCGCTGCGTGACGTTTTGCTTGCATGCTACGACTACCATCCAGGCAGCTTGTATCGTTTACTGAACGATCAGCCTGATATTGTGGTTTGGGTAGTTATGAGTGAAAGTTTTTCATGCGCAGATATCGTTCCATCCTTGCTTGTATGTGCTGCTTTGCCACTTATCTCCGACGTCGATCTAGCCCAGATGCTGGCTCAGTTTTGCACTCTCGGCGATTTTGATATTTGTTTAGCTAGCTTAATAGACGGGAAAAGTGACTCTTCTACCCGATATTTTCATTATTTAGTCAATCGCCAAACCTTAAGTCTTGATTTACTGTCACATTGGCAGGTTAATAAGGTCCTGCTCAGCCATCAGGTTTACCCATTACTCGCACTGGGGAATCAGGCGCAAGGTAAAGAGTGGCTTGATGAAAACTTTCATTATCATGATCTGTTGTTTGAACGCTTGGTCGTGGCAGACAGCGCGGCTCCTTGGCTGAATGAAATGATAAGGCATGAATCTGAAGCTCTTGAGAAGCTGGGCGCGTCGCGATATCAGTGTGCTCTTAGCGGTGTATCAGCAGAAGGCTTCGATATTATGGCTTCCGATGCTGCTGAGATATTCGCATTGACTGGTGAAACCGCTTGGGTTCCAGATATCATCGCAAACTTAGAGACATTGAGTGCCGATGAAGGACACTCTTGGCTAATGGCATTAATGTTAGTTTATGGCGACGCATTGCCAGTTGAGTTAGATCAATTGTACGTTGAAATGGATTGGCAGCAGATGCTTGCTCACCTCAAAGCTTGGGTTGACGAACAGCTACATCGCCGAAGTGAAAACGTTCGTTTAGGCGATGAGCTAAACGTGACTCAGTCGCTCGCGGTGATGACTAGCCACAAAATAGACGCAAAGTTTCGTCTTCTTATTTGGCAACAACTTTGCTTGCGAGCGAACGTTTACGCGCATTGGAGCCCATTAATGCCAAAGCACCAGCAAGATGATGTATTGGCTAAGATACAGCGACTATCTGATATAGAAGAAAGGTTTGAAGTAAGGAGAACAAATGCGCTTGTGGGATGTTGAACCTAGCCTGTTTGGTAATGTCGAGGGGCGTTTCCAAAGGGACAGTGACGGTAATGAAGTTTGGGTTCTGACGCTTAAACGTGCATGGGTGTTTAGCGATCAACAATGGCAAGCTGACCATGATGTGGTGGTGCGAGATGGGCCTGAATATTCAGGCGAGCCGGGCCAGTCGGCACTTATCGCCGATCATGATTTTCCTGTAATTAAGCAAAACAGCGACGTTATTGCAGTTGGCAATGCTCGAACACCGGGCAAGCAGGCAATGACTCATCATCAGTGTCGATTGCGAATTGATGGCCATGTAGACAAAACGATTGAAGTGGTTGGTGAGCGAAAGTGGGTCAGCCATGGTGGCAGTATTACCGTATCCGAGCCCAGTACGTTTATTGAAAAAGAAATTGACTATCGGCATGCGGTTGGAGGAGATGGACGCAACCGCTTGGGTGGGGGAGTCGCAAAGAAAAACAAAACGTTGCTTGACATGCAAGTGCCGTCCGTTTTTTACCCTGAGCAAAATTGGCAGCCTAGTCAGCGTAAAGTCCGTGTTGCGGGCTTTGGTGTTGTTCCCCCTCATTTTGACGAGCGCCGTAAACATGCTGGCACTTTTGATGAGGTATGGGAGCTTGAGCGCAAGCCAATGATGCCTCACGATTTCAATCCACTGTTTTATCAAGTCGCTCCATCAGATCAGCAGTGTGATGGCTTTCTTAGAGGGGGCGAACAATTGACGCTTACTGGCTTTGACCACTATGACGCGCTTTCTTTTCGTATTCCAAGTGAGCGTTTCATTGCCATAGCTGAATTTGATGAGGTGCTAGAGCAAGCGATGTCGATTTATACCGTGCTCATTGACGGTGATGCCAAAAGAGTTGAAATGGCTTATACGGCTGCGTTTCCATGCCAAGGGCATGAAGAGTGTTTAACAGTATCAAGTGTCCGTGAAGATAGCGAGTGAGTGGAATGACAACAGTGAACACCGAATCCCGCCATATTATTGCGAGTGCCTTAGCGACGAGTTCAGGTATGAATCTTCCCATTTCCTATGCGGTGGCGAATGCCGATCTGGGACGTTTTTCAAATTATACCTCTAGCCAAAATGATGCTAGAACAACGGTGGCGGATATAGATTACCTTGCGGGCGAGACGGGGCAAGACAAAGTCAACGAGCTGGTTGATATTACGCTTCGTTCCTTGCTCGCCCAGTTGCCAGAAAACTTGCAGCGCTTGCCACTCTACTTGACGGTTCCCGACACTTGCCAAGAACATAATGTCGCTGATTGGTTAGAAAAAGGAGAGTGGGCAAACCACTTTTCACAGATTGTTGTATTGCATCAAAGCAGCATAGAGTTTATCCACTATTGTATTCAAGAAACGTCCAAGCATGATGCGATTATGTGTATTGCGGTAGACAGTCTATTGGATGACGTCGAGCAATTGATCGAAGATTCTAAGGTGATAGGGCCTGATTCACCATGGGGTATTATCCCAGCAGAAGGGGCCGCTGGGTTAATTCTGACAAAAAGTAACGTAGTAGAAACATTAAACCTCTCCGTGGAGTCTACAGTTCACTATTCAGGATTTGATTGGAAAGCTAAGGACCGTAGGGGCTGTTTAAGGCTCGTTCGTCGCGCCGCATCCACCATTGGTGACGTTCACCGAATTCATACTGATATCGTTAACCTGAGAGCTCACGTAGAGGATTACGGGTTTGCTTTGAGTCTATTGAACTGTGGTGCTGATGGTACACAAGCGCAACTGACATCGGTCAATGAATGGTGGGGAACACTTGGCAAAGCCTCAGGTCTTGCGACGTTAGCTTCTTTTCCTAAAGTTTGCAGCGAAGGGAATTTAGGGTTGGTACTATTGTTTGACCAGGAGCAATCCCGCGCTTTATTCTCCATTGAAAAAAGCACTTCCAGCCAATAATCTCTGCCAGCACGAGTAGGAAAACGGGTTTTGAGTTGTTTTTCTGCCTTCCATTTTGCCTAAATGACTAGGTAAAATGACTAAATGGATAGGCATATTACCTCTTTTATCATATGCAATTGAAAAGGTGAATCAGAAACTTTTATCATTACGCATGAACGCTTAGTTAAGTCGATATAAAGAGTTGCTCGTGCCTAATAATCCTCCTACAGAGAATACCTTCATCAATGGTTTAGTGACCAAAGCCATTGATCGAAAAAAGAGCCATGAAAAAGAATTGGCTAGAAAACTTAAGCCCAAGCTTGAGCTTGTGTTGCTATCCCAATTTGAAATATTGGAAACACTAAATTCAAAAAATGGCCGAACAACCTTATATCATCTGATTAAGAAAGATGAGCCGAACCAGCATATCTGTTGCAAGGTTATCAATGAAAATACCCCCGAGATTTCTCATTCTTTGTTGCTGGAAGAAGCGAGTCGATTAGAACTATCTCAGCACCCCGGCGTGATTGACTTTATTAAATTGGGTACAGAGTTCGATCGACCTTACCTTATGTACGAATGGGTTAACGGCGAGTCTTTGGCTCAAAAGCTCGATAGATACAAAGGCAAAGGCTTTCGTGCGGATCACGTAGCTTGGCTGGTTTATCAATTGGCAGGCGCATTGGAATACATGCACACCAAGGGTATTTGCCATTTAGATATTAAGCCTGCCAACATCATCATCAGTGAAGAAGACACCGTTAAGTTGATTGATTTTGGTTCAGCACGTTATGTTGATGAAGCGGCGTCGTATGCGGAAGTTAGTATGTCTTATGCCTCGCCTAAATATATCGAGTCGGGCTTTGCTGTGCCTCAGGATGATGTGTACGCATTAGCTATGCTGGCAGGCCATTTACTACTCGGTGATAATAAGTCAGTGGACTGGCACGCGAGTATGGCTAGCAAAAAGCGGCCTAGTGCAATCCCTAAGCATATTTGGGCATTATTACGTAACGTTATCGATGGTCCGCGTGCTCACGGTTTGTCTCCGATAAGCTTCGCGCAGAAGCTGGCACAACTAGACCTAACTTCTATCTCACTTCATAACAATGATGCTCCACTGTTTGTGCGATTGCGTAACGCTGACTTAGTGCTGAGCCATCGTGCTTACCCTAGTGTATTCAACACTATCGCATCTAATAAATTGGAGTCGGCATTGGGAATGTGCGCTGTCGCGTTGGTTGCATCCATGTGGTGGGTTAACCGTCAGCCCATTCTACCTCCTGTGCCAGAGAATCCTGTGGTCGTCACCAAAGTAGAGAAGGTCAAAGCAATAGCTAAAGTTGACCACACGCTGCCAGCGAAAGTGACGGCATCATTCTTGTCTCAACCACCTTGGCAAATCGAACACGTACTCAATGAGATGAATCATGATGAGCTGAAGTGGCCGCAATACTACTCTGCCTATCAAATTAAAGACCATTATCAGCGTGACTTGTATTTTGATCGAAAAAACGAATTGACGAAGCGAACTCAAAGCTTATCCGCGTTATCTGATGAAATTAATAACATTCGTCGAGAAACGAATACTTTAAACGTATCAGTGGCTAGGCATCAAATACCTAACTATGCGGTAGAAACTAAGCTCAACGACATCCTGAGCCAATTGGATGTATTGGCCGAGGATGCGCAGCAGGCCGTACCTTACGCCGCCTACAATGGCGCTGACATTGCGGATTGGCTGCAACAAGGCCAGAGTGAAAAAACGAAGGACTTTATCCAGAAAGCGTGGGCAAGCAGCCAAGCCTATGGTTACTACTATAGTCATGTTCTTCCTGAACACGTCGCCGAGCAAGTCGTAGAATCTGCAAAAGAGTATGCGCAGCACCATTTTTATTCGAAAGCTATTGATGATTTAAATGCGGCGTTGGAGGCATTCGGGCCTAATGGCAAGTTGACTCAACTTAAATCTGATTTAACCGTGCAGCGTAGCGAGTACGTATTATCTCAAACAGCATCGGGCGGAAAAGTATTTACGCTCGATAAAGTTGAACGCGCGCTAGATGAACTGCATGCCTTGGCACCTGAACAATTCAACCAATTGAAAACATCCTTAATGGCGATGGCGGCTGAGACTCTTAACGGCCCTGCGATTAAAGGAGCAGATTTAACGGGTGCTCGGTTGATTCAGCAGGCACTCAAGTCCTACCAACCGCATTCGCAGGCTTAATTGAATGACTTACGCACTCGATATCAATGTTTACCTTCAACCTATTAGTGCTACCGAGCCCACGGGCGAGGATGCAAAATATGAAGCTTGCTACGAACTGATGGAAACTGAAGTAAGAAAGTTTGGGTCATTATTCGGAGAAACAGTCGATTGGGCAATAGTAAAGTCTCAATCGATGATGGTGTTAACTCAATATAGCAAGGATGTACGAGCACTATGCTATCTATGCCGTGCACTGATGGAAGACGGTGCATTTTCAGGTCTGGAAGCGGGGCTTCGTTTATTGCATTGCACTATCAAACAGTTTGGTGGTGATTTATTTCCACGGCGAAAGCGGGCCAGAGATGGGGCAATAGATTGGCTAGTTTCTCAACTAGATGCTGTGTTGAGCAAGTCTTATGCAACCAATGACAATCAAGGTCAGCTTTTGGTATGTGCGGAACATGTGGGGGCGATTCAAGCAGAATATGAGAATGCGTTTTCAGACTCTGACGTTAATATTTTCTCAGTAAAGTACAAATTGGAAGAGCTGGTTCAGCAGGCGAATCTGTCTGTGGTAAACAACGAAACCGTTGAAGCTGCTTCTGGTGCGAGTTCGGCGTCGACTCTAGCGTCAACGGCGGTAGCAACTGAAAGTTCTCGAAGTGTCGCGGTGAGTCATCCGACACCCTCAAAACCAATGGTGAATAAATCATTGCCTGTGGGACAAGATATAGAGACTGATTTCTCAAGTATCGGCGCGTCGAAGAAAACATTAAAAAAGGTAGCGGAAGCTATCTTAAGCGTGGATGCGAGCTTTCCTCTTGCTTACCGCATTCATAGGCATTTGGGCTGGTTTGATATTAAAGAAACCCCGCAAGGTGATGATAACGGTATCACGCCACTAAGATTGGCGATTTCACAAGATTCACGCTCAGAGTATAAAGACAGCGCGGAGCGGGAAGTTAATCAGGAGTTGATGAAACGCTTAGAGAAAGCGTTGCCTGATATACCATTTTGGCTCACGGGCCATTATTACCTTGCTCAAATGTTGATTCAGTTGGGACATACCGACGCTGCAAATGCAGTACGCCAAGAAACGCAAATCTTTGTCGCTCGTTTGCCAGGTATTGAAATTTTGTCTTTTGCTGACTCCGTGCCTTTTGCCTGCGAAAAAACGTTGGAATGGTTGCGGTTAGCAGAGAAAGCAGACTTTTCCCTGGAACAGATGAATAAAGTTTCGGCGCACGTAACTGATGCTTCCTCGACTAACGTTTCTCAACTCAAAGAATTTGAACCAAATCTATGTCCTGAACCCAATTTGTCGCTCGATAACTTAGGTCAACATGTGGCGCAAATGTCACAGCATATGGAAGCCGAGTTGTCTGGTCGTACTCAGTTTTTAATGCAATTAAATATGATCAAAGCCTTCCAAAGTGTGAGCTTACATTCACTGTGCCTACCGTATTTGGAAACTGTTTGGTCGATAAGAGAAAGTAAGAACCTGATTCAATGGGAACCACAACTATGTGTCTCGTTGGATACACTCACAGAAAAAACTATGTCTGTCTTATTTTCCGGTGGTCGTGAGATGCCAGATAAATACCGTACATGGCTGTCTGTATAAAAGTTAATTATAAAAAAGTAAAAAGGAAATGTTTATGTCACGTGAAGGCTCGGTCGCTCCTAAAGAGCGGATCAATATTCGTTATGTTCCGGCAACTGGGGATGTACAGGACGATGTTGAACTACCGCTTAATATGATGGTTGTTGGTGATTTTACAGCTCGTGCTGATGAAACCCCAATTGAAGAAAGAAACCCAATTAATATCGATAAAGATAACTTCAACGAAGTTCTCGAAGGTTATTCGCCTAACGTTAAAGTTAACGTAGAAAACCGTCTTTCTGATGAAGACGATGCACAACTTGGTGTGGATTTAACCTTTAAAAATATGAAGGACTTTTCACCAGAAGCAATCGTGAAATCTGTTCCAGAACTGAATAGCCTGCTTGAACTTCGTGAAGCTCTCGTAGCGCTCAAAGGACCACTTGGTAACGTACCTGCGTTTAGAAAGCGTATTGCGGCGGTATTGCAAGATGAAGACGCGCGAAACAAGTTGCTCACTGAGCTAAAACTTGATGAAAAACAAGGGGAGTAAGAATTACTATGGCAATTGAAGCACAAGAGCAAGAAATGACCGCGGTAGGTGAGAGTGGCTCCCTACTGGACGCTATCTTAAGTGAGACTCGACTACAACCTGAAGACGAAGGCTTTGAAGTTGCAAGACGTGGCGTCGAAGCTTTCATTAGCGAGTTGTTGAGTCAGTCTATTTCCGACAAAGTTGATCAATCTTTGGTTGATCTGATGATCTCTGAAATCGATCAAAAACTCTCAAATCAAGTTGATGCTATTTTACATAGTGACGAAGTTCAAGCCGTTGAATCTACGTGGCGTGGGCTAAAATACTTGGTTGACCACACTGAATTCCGTGAAAATATTCAAATTGAACTGATTTCTGCTCGTAAAGACGAAGTGCTAGACGACTTTGAAGATGCGCCGGAAGTAGTGAAATCTGGCCTCTACAAACAGATTTATACACGTGAATACGGACAGTTTGGTGGTAAACCAATTGGCGCCGTTATTTGTGATTACCAATTTTCTGCAAGCTCTCCAGACATCAAATTGATGGAATACATGTCAAATGTTGGTGCGATGTCTCACGCGCCGTTTATTACGTCTGCTTCTTCTAAATTCTTCGGTTTAGACAGCTACGAAGATCTACCGAACTTAAAAGATCTCAAGTCTGTTTTTGAAGGCCCACAATATACTAAGTGGCGCGGCTTGAGAGAACATGAAGATGCTCGCTACTTAGGTTTATGTACCTCTCGATTTATGTTACGTAACCCTTATTCGGTAGAAGATAACCCAATTAAGGCGTTTGACTACAACGAAAAAGTAACAGACAGTCATCACAACTACTTGTGGGGCAACTCAGCTTTTGCAATGGCATCGAAAATTAGCGAATCATTTGCTAAGTATCGTTGGTGTCCAAATATCATCGGTCCACAAAGTGGCGGCGCAGTTTTCGACTTGCCTGTGTTTAACTTTGAGTCGATGGGACAAATCGAAACGAAAATCCCGACAGAGATATTGGTCTCTGATCGCCGTGAATATGAATTAGCTGAAGAGGGTTTTGTTGCGCTGACTATGCGTAAAGGCTCCGATAATGCAGCGTTTTTCTCTGCCAACTCGGTACAAAAACCGAAAGTATTCCCTAACACGCCAGAAGGCAAGCAAGCGGAGATGAACTACAAACTAGGTACTCAGTTACCATATATGTTTATTATCAACCGTTTAGCCCACTATATTAAAGTGCTTCAACGTGAGCAAATCGGTTCTTGGAAAGAGCGCACGGATCTGGAAATTGAGTTGAACAAATGGATTCGTCAATACGTTTCAGATCAGGAGAACCCACCAGCAGAAGTTCGTGGCCGCCGACCTTTACGCGCAGCGCAAGTTGAAGTATCTGATGTTGAAGGCGATCCAGGCTGGTACCGTGTATCACTTTCTGTTCGCCCACACTTTAAATACATGGGCGCTAGCTTTGATTTATCCCTTGTTGGGAAACTTGATCAAAACTAATCATTAGCATCTTAGCGACCTTCTGTGTTTGTCGGCTGGTTAGCACTAGCCAACGGCGGAAGGTCTCTTTTCGAGTGTCATTATGGAAAAAGGTTTTAGATTACTGGAGCGCATCGAATTAGGAGAAGCGAAAAATTGTTATGAGAAGGTTGTTTCTCATAGCCATATCGTCGAGTCTATTCACATGCATTTGGCTGAACTGCTCAATACACATATGGGGAACGCGATGATCGATGTCGATTATGGTTTGCCAGATTTCAATGATGTACTGTCGAGCAATAGCAATCTTATCCGCCGTATTCAACAAAGTATTCGCGATACCATAGAAAAGTTTGAACCCAGATTATTGGGTGTCGAAGTTCGCTATAAGAAAAATGATGTAAACCCTTTGCAGCTTAACTTCGCTATTCGGGCTGAAGTGACGCATAACGGGGGTGTGGTACCTATGTCGGTCGATGTGCTCATGGGAATCGACGGTCAATTTGAAGTGTAAGGAATCCATGTGAGCAGCACGAAATACTATCAAGACGAACTATCGTATTTACGCGAGGCGGGCAACGAGTTTACTAAATATCATCCTAAGCTGACTCAATTTCTGTCGGAAGGTACCCGAGACCCAGATGTGGAAAGGTTGCTTGAAGGTTTCGCCTTTTTAACGGGGCGTATCAGAGAGAAAATAGACGACGAGATCCCCGAGGTAACATCATCGTTGATGAACTTGCTCTGGCCGCACTATATGCGCTCAGTACCTTCTATGTGTATATCTGAGTTTTCGTCAAACTCGGCGTCTGAAACCGATAAAAGTACCATAGTGCGTGGCACGGAAATGTCTAGTCGTCAGATCGAAGGTACGGCATGTCGCTTTAGAACTTGTTACGATGTTGAGCTGCTTCCCATGGCAGTGAAAAAGGTAGTGCAAACCAATACTCGTAGTCGCTCGACGATCGATATGACTTTCAAAGTGAATGAAGGTTTGGATTTTCCGAGTATGGATATCGACCATTTGCGTTTGTTTATTCATGGCGAACTGCATATTAGCCGCACTTTGTATTTGTGGCTCTTCAAATACCTCGATTATATAGAATTGGATTTGGGGGATGAATACAAACACAAACTGAGCCCAGAACACCTAGCGCCGGTGGGATTTGGAGAAGGTGAGGCTCTTCTGCCGTACAGCAGCAACTCGTTTTCGGGCTATCGATTATTACAAGAATACTTTTCGCTCCCTGAAAAGTTTATGTTCTTTGATATCAAAAAGCTTGATTGGCTGAAAGGTGTACCGAATCGGACTAATTTAGTGGTGTCGTTTGTCTTCAAAAGGGCGCTACCTGATGAAGTCAAAATTAATGAACGACATTTACGTTTGCATTGCACTCCAGCGGTTAACTTGTTTGCAACTGAAGCTGATCCTATTCGTTTGGAGCATCAGCGAAACGAGTATAAAGTTCGACCGCAAAGTAATAACCAAGATCACTACGAAGTTTATTCAATCGAAGGGGTTGAAAGTTGGAATAAGCAAGAACGAAAACGAAAAGCGATTGCTCAATTTGAGTCGTTTGATCATCAGATCAATCAAAGAGATAAACGAGAATTTTATAAGTCTTCCGTACGTGAGCGGATCAGCGGTCGTGGCTTAGAGCACTATATTTCGTTTCATACACATAGTAATAAACTAGCGGAACTAGGCACGGAAACAGTTCTTATAAAGTTACTTTCGAGTAATGCGAGACTTGCAGAGCGGCTATCTGCAGGGGAAATTAGCGAGCCGACTCATAATACGTTAGGTCATATTACCTTTGCCAATATCACTAAGCCGACTCAGTCGGTGAGCCCACAAGTTAGTGGGGAGCTTCATTGGCAATTGATCGCAAACATGTCGTTAAACTACATGTCATTATCGAATATAGATGTGCTAAAAGTATTGCTCTCGACATACGATTTCCATGCTCGGGTCGATCGCCAAGCGTATCGTGCATCGTTGCATCGATTAGATGGGATAAAGAAGTCCGGTATCAAATCCATCGACCGGATATTCCGTGGTGTACCTGTCCGGGGAAATCTAATTAGCTTAGTACTGAACTCTACCCATTTTGTTAATGAGGGAGAGATGTTTCTTCTCGCCAATGTGCTAAACGAATTTATTCGCCTATATTCCAGTGTTAACTCTTTTACTGAATTAGAAGTGTTGGATGAGAATACTGGAGAGAAGTACCAGTGGGTGAGTGCATTGGGGCAGCAAACGATACTATGATTGACAATCTCAGCGATGGTTGTTCGGAATATGATTTTTTTCAGGCAGTTCAGCTGCTTGAGAAGCATTATTCTACACATAGCACTGAAGGCTTTTCGGGGGTAGGTGAATGTCAGGATGTAACCAGCGAGCGCATACAATTTGCCGTCTCTCCTTCACTTGGTTTTCCGAAAAGTGACGTACAATCTATCACACACATGGGTGATGAGCATCGACAGTTTAGCCGTGTAGAAGTGAACTTTTTAGGCTTACACGGTGCCAGTTCTCCGCTGCCGACTGCATACACAGAAAAGTTAGCGGGTAGAGAAGGAGAAGAAAACCCAGTAAAAGACTTTTTCGATTTTTTCCATAATCGCTATTTGTCTTTGTTATATAGAGTGTGGAAAAAGTATCGCTATCATATTCAATATAAAAGTGGGGCCACTGATCCATTTTCGACGCGGATGCTGCACTTTGTTGGGTTATCTAGTGTTATTCAGCAGTTAGATGTCGCGCACTTGGATAGGGCAAAGCTGCTATCTTACTCGAATCAACTCTCGACTAGGACCCGTTCACCTAAGCTGATTTCAGGTATCGTTTCGCACTATTTCTCTCTTGAGAATGTGGAAGTAGAAGAGTGGGTATATCGAAGGGTTGAGATAGCAGAAGAGCAAAAAAGTATACTTAATCGAGGTAATTGTGCATTGGGGCGTACTTTCCATTTAGGGCAGAGCGTGGCGGACCTGACGGGTAAGTTCAACTTACACATTCATAACATTGATTTTGCCACCTATGTGAAGTTTACTCCCGGACACGAGTATTATTTGACATTACTTGGGTTGATGAAGTTTATCCTGCGCGATCCCTTAGCTTGGGATCTAGTTCTTGACGTTAATCTTGATAGTGTGCCTAAGAACGACCTTGGACATGGTTCTGGTAATGTACTCGGCGAAACGTTTTGGTTGGGAAATCCGGCGAAGAAAGATACAAAAATTAAACTGCAAGGCAGCGCTTAGGTTCGTGAAGATCGATGCACAAAAGTAGTATAGAGTAAGCAGTGTAGGCTTGGTCTGGATTCTTTAATTCTTAATATACTGCACGGCGGCCTCCATTTCGGCGCCGATTTTTTGTCTCATGTTGATTAGGCGTATGGCTGAGTCGCGCAATTTAATGTCTTCATCGGTATTTGGTATCCACTCCGGTACTGGGGTGGGCTCTCCCGCTTCATTGACGGCGACCATAATGACGATGCAGTGGGTGGTTAAGCGGCGTTCTAGCGTTTTAGGGTCACTTGCTTGAACATCAACGGCAATGTGCATTGATGATGTTCCGGTATAAATGACTTTTGCACTGATCTCGACTAAGTTTCCGACCAGAATTGGTGCAACGAAGCGGATTCCCCCAGCATAGACCGTCATGCAATATTTTCCGCTCCAAGCGGCAGAACAGGCATAGGCGGCCAAATCAATCCATCTCATGACTGAGCCACCGTGAACTTTCCCACCAAAATTCACGTCACTCGGTTCAGCCAAAAAACGCAGAGTAATATCGCGCTTATTTTGTGGCATCAGCAAAATCCTTGGGTTTATCTGTCAGCAGTTACTTCAAGGATAGCCTAAAATCTTATTTATTATCTCTTTGCCCTAGTGGGCAGAAAGATCTTCATACTCGCCTTCGATCACAGAGCTTTGGTTTTGACCTGCTTGAGAGTTATTCGCTTTGACTTGTCTCTGTATCTTTTTACCAGCGATCATAGCGGCAATGGTCAACGGAATTGCGATTATTAAACTTGTCATAATTGTCATCAAGCCAATAAATATAAAGGCGGCTAGTGCAATGAACTTTTTCATTATGATTTCTCCTATCAGTTGATGTGAAGAGATTAGCATTGCTGGCATGAATAAAACATGAACGGCCTAGTGGCTAATCAGTCTAAGTAGTCATTAGGTTTTTAGATCATTTATTAAGAGCCTTGTTGAATATCGTCTATGATTAAAGCTGGGTGAAGTAGGGTATCTGGAAGGGGTGACGTCATAATGGTATTTGCCAACGGATGGATAAAAAGAAGGCTTTTTCTGACATGCTTGTTGTCCGGCGTGATCATAGTGTGCTTTTCGGCTTACTTGACCAAGCAAATCCATGAACGTTTAAATGTGTACTTTACTACGTTAGATAAAACTCAAGCTTTAGTCTCACTGACGCAACTCAACAAGCAGTTGTATCAGGTACTCACTGACCAACTGCATGGCCGCCTCTCAAATAAAACAGCTCAGCATGTCGAAGTGACCATATTACAGTTAAAACAGTCTTTTGATCGCGAGTATGAAATGGATAAAGCCAATGGAGAAAGCAGCTTAGGTTACCGTACGACCATGCTACTAGATGAGCTCACCAATTTGTTGCATGAAGTGAGTCAATCTGAGGGCCACAACCTTTTTTTGGTGGGGAACCAAATGTTTGACGTTCTGTATGACTTTAACGCGAGCGTCAGAGGTCAAGGGGAGCTTCTCGCCGATGTACATTTACGCGACTCTGCGTATATTTTAAATAATCTGCGTTGGCTAAATTATTGGATGGAGAAAGAAGCGTGGCTGGTACAGGAAATCCGCTCTATTGGTGGTATGCCTCCATACTATGTCCACCAGTATATTCGTGCGAGCGAGATGCAAAAGCAATTCCTAGATCAATATGTGAAGAACGAGGCGAGGCACGAGCACTTGAAAATGCTCGCAACGTTATTTGCGAATGACAAGTACCGGAAAAGTGAGTCAATTCGAAATAGAATCTTATACGAAAGAGATAAGAGCGTAGATTTGAGTGCATATACCTTACTGATAGAGGCGAGAAACTTATTGATTGCTAGGCAGACGCAAGATTTTAGGAGTCACTTTATCGCTGAGCTCAATACTCATGTTATTGAAAATAAACAATATTTTGTTTATATGGGGGTTGGCTTTCTTGCATCGTTATTCTTGATTTTTTATTTGTGTGCTAGCGTTCTACGTCGTATTAAAATGAAGCTAAGAGAAATGCGCAAGACGTTGGTTAATGTGCAAGGTGGTGCCCAAGGGCAGCGAATCCACTCCGATGGAGAAGACGAGTTTACCGAACTTGCTGTCTGCATTAATGGCATCATGGAGGAGCAACAAAAGCACCACCAAAATTTGTTGAATTCAAAGTTATCTGCCGAATCTGCGAACCAATCAAAAAGTGCCTTTCTTGCCACCATGTCCCACGAGATCCGTACGCCACTAAATGCAATAGTGGGCATGACGGAGATCCTCACGCATACGCACATGAATAAGTCTCAACGAGACGTATTAAGAGATATAGACACCTCCTCTCAGACGCTGTTAGTTTTGCTAAACGATATTTTAGACTTGTCTAAAATAGAATCAGGAAACCTTGCGTTATCTATGGTCGACACTGAGCTAAGAGAAGTCGTGTACGACGCCATCAATATGGTGCTGATAAAGGCTAACAAACAGGACGTTGAGCTTTCTCTTTCTATGGACGTTGACCTGCCTAGTAAATTGTATGTTGATGAGTATCGCATTAAACAAGTGCTTCTTAACTTATTGTCGAACGCAGTAAAATTTACTGACAAAGGGCGGGTAGGAGTTGAGCTGGTTTATAAGGGGATGGAGAATAAAGAACCTGCAAGTGTTACGTTGAAAGTGATCGACACTGGGCTAGGTATAGAGAAAGAGCAACAAGCCGCGATCTTCGAGCAGTTTACACAAAAAGACAACACCATTACTCGACGCTTCGGAGGTACAGGTTTAGGGCTTGCTATTTCGCGTCAGTTGGTAGAGCTAATGGGGGGAAAGATATCAGTTGAATCTACATTAGGCTTGGGGAGCTGTTTCGAATGTATGATTCCAGTAAAAGTCTCGGACGAACAAGCGAGCAAAAAGCCTTTTTCGATGCACGCGCTACTAATTAGCAACGGTAGCCCTTACAACGCTTTGATTATAGAGGAATGTCGTCGCTACGCTCTGCCAATTACGGTGGTGGAGACTGTCACAGAAGCGCTTGAGGATGAGCTCTCGGCTGATGTGATTCTCTATTGCTATAATCAGCCGAATCAGTCTAAGCAGGATTTGTCCTT
Organism: Vibrio profundum; assembly: GCF_050337555.1. Classification (NCBI taxonomy): domain Bacteria; kingdom Pseudomonadati; phylum Pseudomonadota; class Gammaproteobacteria; order Vibrionales; family Vibrionaceae; genus Vibrio; species Vibrio profundum. Next base: position 32,814 of record NZ_JAKJTA010000014.1, on the reverse strand, counting down.
AATCCAACTTAAATCGACCGCTAGTGAGCTAATTGTTTTACAGCATCATTTACATTTAGCCGATCAGTTGGCTGATGTCGCCCAAGAGACGATCACACTGCCGCTACTGGGGCGTCGTTTTAAAGATGCGTTGGATCAAGTTGCGGTCAAAATTAGAAAGCCAGCGCAGATACTGACTTCTCACTATGACACCCCAAATGAACTAGTCGCGTCGAAAATCCTTATCGCTGAAGATAACCTGATGAATCAGAAAATCGCCAGTTTCTTCTTAGAAAAAATTGGAATGGAGTATAAAATTGTCAGTAATGGGCAGGAAGCGTTAATTGCCGTACAGTCTGGGGATAAATTCAGTGCAATATTGATGGATTGTATGATGCCAATAATGGATGGGCTGACCGCGACAAAAATGATACGTGAATGGGAACAGGAAAACGACAAGCAGAAACTGCCAATTATCGCACTTACTGCCAGCGTGCTGCAGGAAGAAGTGGATAGCTGCTTTGAAGCGGGTATGGATGCTTATTTGCCGAAGCCTTACAAATCACAGCAGCTATTTGATGTTTTTGATCAGTTAGATATTCGATTGTCCCAACGACAAGTCAGCTAAAGGTAACCAGTACACTTTCACTCCAGCTTGCAGAAACATCTCCTGACTCACTTGAATTTTCTCCCCCCAGCGCGATAAAAAATCTTCGCTTTGTTCTGGGCAATGTACTGCCGAGATCCCAGTTTGAATGATTTTGGCCGCACAGTTTGGGCAAGGGAAGTGCGTTACCCATATCTCACATCCATCAAGATCTCGTTTGGCGAATAAGATTGCGTTTTCTTCGGCATGCAGCGTTTTTAGATACTTCATATCCCGATCGTCGGTGTCTGCGCTGTCTGATATCCCATGAGGGTAGCCGTTGAACCCGACAGAGACGATCCGGTTTTGTTTGGTGATGACTGCGCCGACCTGAGTCGATGGATCTTTACTCCATGAACCTACCAAAACAGCCATTTGGTAGAAGCGTTCTGCCCACTTAGAAACCATAACGGAGTCCTTTAAACGTGATTAAAAATAAAACTACTTAGTATTGCTTAGTTAAGCCTCACATTTGTGTGTCGCACGATAGCGTCGTGAGCCTAGACTAACGCCACCTATAATACGTGATGTAGGACTAATTGTATGAAAAAGTTGTGCCAATTTTCCAATGCTCGCTCAGGCGAATTTTATTTTCAGCGACTTTGTGTGACATTGATCAGCGGTTACCGATACATACTTAAAATGAGGGTATGGATTTGGCTTCTTACTTTGTGCGAGATCTCTTACATGGATGTAAGATTTTACGAAGAAATATACTATTTTAACTTTTGGGCTTTATGTAACATATTGATTATTAGAAATTTTGTTTTTATTCTTTATTTTTTGGTTTACAGCTTACTCAGAAAGCATTCAATTTACGCTTGTGTCCCTGCCGGAATAGCATAGTCTTAGAGGTGTAGGCAGGAAGCTTACACAGTCAAGCACTCGACTACGGATAGTCTCCTTTAGGATGAAGGGAAGATCGTTGGCTCAATGGCGATCAACAGGGACGGAAATACTCTGCAAGGAAGTGGAGTTTAGGGACAGCACTTAAGGATAGAGTGATGTAGCTAGCTAGGATAGCTAGCAGGCAGGAAAGCCAAGGACACCGCTAGGAAGGCGATGGTAAGGAAATGGCTGAAGGATTCAGCGTGCTATCATGGATTGGTGCAGGGAGCATGGTGAGTAGCAGGATTGCTGCGAGTAGGAATAAAACCCCACTGGATTTTGTCTAGTGGGGTTTTTCTATTTTATCCGTCTATCTTTCCAATGATGCAATATGGTGCTGACCCGTATTATTTTTTTCTCTGTTTTCTTTGGTTTGGCGATGTCTTCTTGATTGACTATGCCACTTCGTCATCTTGGAATATTATGTCAGTATGGAAGGTGGTCGCTATTTAAAGTCTACTTCTTCATCTTGATCTAGGTGAATAGTCGTTGAAGCGGGCTCGGTTCGCGCGATAATACTGCCGTTAAAAATAGAATATTGGACTCGGGGCTGTCGCCGAACAGCATCAAACCCATTGCTGGCTGGTAAAATAATAAGGTTGGCAGGTTTGCCAACTTCAATACCGTAGCGGGCTCTTATATTCAGAGTAGTAGCAGAATTCTCGGTAATGAGTTTGAGAGACTGTTTGATATCGTTATAACCCATTAGTTGGCAGACGTGAAGGCCCATGTGTAAGACTTGCAGCATATTAGCGGTGCCAAGTGGATACCACGGGTCGAACACATCATCATGACCAAAACATACGTTTACACCAGCCGCTAGCAATTCTTTGACCCGTGTTACTCCACGCCTTTTCGGGTAATCATCGAACCTTCCTTGTAAGTGAATATTGACCAATGGGTTGGCGACAATATTGATATTCGACATTTTGATCAGCCTCATTAGTCGCGATGTGTATGCGCCATTATAGGAACCCATTGCTGTCGTGTGGCTAGCTGTGACTTTTGACCCCATTTTGTAGTCAAGCGCTAGGGCCGCAACCGTTTCAAGAAAGCGCGATTGCTCGTCGTCGATTTCGTCGCAGTGTACGTCGATTAAACATTGGTATTGGTTAGCGAGTTTGAACACATAGTGCAGCGACTCTATTCCGTACTCACGTGTAAACTCAAAATGTGGGATCGCACCTATTACGTCAGCGCCAAGTTGGATGGCCTGTTCCAGTAGTTGTTTTCCAGAAGGGAACGACAAGATGCCTTCTTGAGGAAAAGCGACAATCTGTATATCAATCCACTGCCGCATTTCTTCTTTGACTTCCAGCATAGCTTTGAGAGCAATCAAGTTAGGGTCAGACACATCGATATGCGTACGCACAAATTGGATACCCTGAGCAATTTGCCACTTTAGAGTTTTGAGTGCTCGTTGCTTTACGTCTTCATGAGACAGCTCAGCTTTTCTTTCTGACCAACGTTCAATACCTTCAAATAGTGTCCCGGAGCGATTCCAATTTGGTTGGCCAGCGGTTTGAGTGGTATCTAAATGAATGTGGGGTTCGCAATAAGGAGGCAGAACCAAGCTATTGTTGGCATCGATGATGGGGCCTTTCCAGCTAGCAGCTTGACCCGTTGGTGTAATTGAAGTGAATTTGCCCTCTTCGATGATAATTTGCTGTGGTTCAGAGCTACCTGTAAGCATTGCATTCTTGATTAGAAGCATCGTATTTCGCCTTGTTAATGTCCTTTTCTTATTTGAACAGTTTCAAGTCGGTATCGGAGAATCGTAAAAGAGGTTTGTGCGAAGTATCACAATGTGTGATGAGAGGAAGATGAAAAAAAAGCCAATTGCAATGTTGCAATTGGCTGATATTAAACGTGAACAAATTTGGTTCACTAACAACGTCAGTTGGCTAGGTGACCCTCGGCTTAAAAGGATCACTTATATATATGCAGTTCACGTGCCATCTTTTTTAGCGGGTATTTTGCGCGTTTGGGTGCATATTTAGTCTTTTTTGGGGGGGATCTTTGCATATTGAAAATGCAAAATGCAAATAGGTCTCAACATGCAATGCGATTGATTGCGTATTGGATGTCCGTGACTGGTTTATACTTACGATAACTTAGAACGATGAAGGAAGCACTATGTGTAGATGGTTAGCATATCAAGGTAAGCCTATTTATATGGATGAACTTGTGTACCAACCCGAACATTCGTTGGTGCATCAGAGTATTGAAGCTCGTAAAGCGGTGACACGAGTGAACGCCGACGGGTTCGGACTTGGTTGGTATACTGATCGTGACACGCCAGGGGTTTTTCACGAGGTATTACCTGCTTGGGGAGACAATAATTTGCGGTCGTTGACCCACCATATTAAATCTCACCGATTCATGGCTCATGTGCGTTCTTCAACCGGAACTCAGGTTGCCCGAGCTAATTGTCACCCCTTTGTCATCGATAATTGGATGTTTTTGCATAACGGCCAGATTGGCGAGTTTGATCAGGTGAAATACCTTTTAGAACGTCGCCTCCCCGAATCCTTGTATATTCAACGTTTTGGTACGACAGACAGCGAACTGATCTTTTTACTGTGCTTGGATAACGGGTTATTATCTTCGCCTGTGGATGCGCTAAAGAAAACGCTGCGGGATGTGGAACAAGTGGTAAAGGGAAAAGGAATTACAGAACCATTTAAGGCCTCTATGTGTTTGTCAGATGGTCAACAATTTTGGGTGGTGCGCTACAGCAGTGACCTGTCTTCTCCGACTGTATTTTCTAAACCGGGCCCGGACGGTGTGTGTTTTGCCTCTGAACCATTGGATAATGATCCTACTTGGCAGTTAATGCCAGCCCAAACGATTTCTCACTGCGTAGGAACCGAGTTTATCACTCATTCTCTTAGTTAATCTTTTGCTCTGAAAAATTGAGCGATTCTTAGATTCGAAAAAGGAAAAATAATGACGTTAACCGCTTGGTTATCTTTGTTTGCTATTTGTTTGGTGGGCGCGATGTCGCCTGGACCAAGCTTAGCAATGGTAGTAAAACATAGTCTAGCTGGAGGACGGAAAAATGGTTTTGCGACGGCTTGGGCTCATTCAGGTGGAATAGGCGTTTATGCGTTTCTGACCTTGTTCGGTTTGGCTGTGGTACTGCACCATTCGCTTTGGCTGTTCAATTCACTGAGTATTATTGGTGCTCTTTATTTAGCGTATCTAGGTATTAACGCGATACGTTCTAAAGGGGGAGTAGCCGAAAAGTTGCAATCAGGTGAGCCTGTCAGTTTATGGCAATCGGCAAAAGAAGGACTGTTGATTTCTCTGCTTAACCCCAAAATAGCGATTTTTTTTATTGCTCTGTTTAGTCAGTTTGTTAGCGAAGGTCACGGTTGGGGTAGCCGGTTGTTGATTGTTCTGACCCCTATTATTGTCGATGGTTTATGGTACAGCATAATAACGCTAATGGTTTCTCACCCGAGTTTTATCACTAAAATACGAAGTAAGGCTCGATTGATTGATAGGGTATCAGGTGTCATTTTAGTGTTATTGGCACTGCGCGTCGTCTTTACTATATAGTGAGCGCAGGCAAACTTGTCTCAAGTTAAGACATAGAATTTGGAATTGAAAGGTAGAGTGTTATGCAAGCTGAAGTAAAGTGGGTCGATGAATTTACATTTGTTGGCCAGTCCCAATCAGGACACAGTGTAGTGATGGATGGCAATGGTGGAAAGAGTGCACCAAGCCCAATGGAAATGGTACTTATGGCCGCAGGAGGTTGCAGCTCGGTTGATGTTGTTGATGGATTAAAAGAAGCCGGGCAGCAAGTGACCGGTTGCGTAGCGAAGGTAACTACTGAAAGGCGTGATGAAGCACCGCGTATTTTTACTAAAGTAAACATCCACTTTGAAGTCAGTGGTACAGGCCTCGGTACGGATATTGTCGATAAAGTAACGTCGGATTCTCTACAAAAGTATTGCTCGGTATGTTTAATGTTGGGTAAAGGTATAGAGATGAGTTGCAGTTGGACAATTTGTTAGTTTTTTGACAATTACTTCGCTCAATTACGCAGGGAGGGGATCTCTTCTCTATGCTCTAAGGTACATAACAATGTAGGCGAAGCGTATGAGGGCGATCAAAGGAAAAATCGTCGAACTTAACCAGAATAAGCAGTACGGGTATATCGTGCCGGTTTCTGGACGCATGCGTATTACTTTTAAGTTTGATGATTACTCTGAGCCGCTGAAAAGATTGGATGTGGGACAGGAAGTACGGTTCTGTATTGTAAAAGATGATACGGGCCAAAGTAAGGCAGTTGGCGTACAAATGGTTCGCCATTGTCGCTTTTCTTTAGTGACGGCGATTTGGTTTTCCCTTGCGATGATAGGCTGTGTTTGGTACTTCCATTATCCCATCGAAATTCTTATTTACTACATTGGTTTGAACGTGCTGGTTTGGCTGGTTTTTTGGTTAGACAAGCGAGCACAACAGAAAGATAAGCCTGTTACAGGTGAAAGTACGTTGTTGTTCTTGTCTTTGGCAGGAGGTTGGATCGCAAGCTCGCTCGCTCCGTCATTTTATAAAATGCGCCCTAAAAGTTCGCTGTATCGCATGTTCTTTATCGTTGTCATCGCTCTTCAACTTGGTTTTTTTGGTTGGTCTTTGCATCCAAAAGGAGAGCATTGGGTCGGTGAGAGAATCGAACGCCTGTACCAGCAACACCCTATTCTCAAACACCTGACTGTTAAACACCTTATAGTTAAATAAGTTAAATAATTGACTCCTTGAGTACGGTATTTTCTCCAAAGCGGGTTACCACTCGATTTGAATGGGTGTCCCCACTTTGACTAAACTCAGCAGCTCATCCATCTCTCGATTGGTGATCGCGATACAGCCGTCAGTCCAATCGAAACTTTGTACTAGCGCTGCTGGCCTTCTTTCTCCATTGCGCAGGCCGTGAATTTTGATATTACCTCCTGCAGAAGCTCCAATCCGATGCGCGTTAACGACATCGTATATATTGGGGTAATCGATGTGAATAGAGCGATAAAAGCCGGAGTCTTCCATTACGTAGTCGAGCCGATATAAACCTTCCGGCGTTCTTTGATCGCCTTCGTAGCGCTTGGGGCCTTGCGGCCGTTTACCTAATGCAATGCGATATTCTTTTATGATTTGGTGATTATCAATTAAATACATACGCCGCTTAGATTTATCCACTTTGATTAAATCGACGTCGCCATAGCAAGGCAAAGTGAAGACGATTAGAAAAGGGAATAACCAAAATTTCATCATAGCGTTTTGCTCATATTAGTCGGCTGATACCTGCGCAGAGTTTCAGCATGTATTGAAGTTGTGTGAGTATAGAGGCTTATGACTAAGTATGGTTGGCGTTGTTAATTTTCGAAAGGCACAGTGCGGCAAAGATTAGATGTTCAGTTTTATGTCTGCTCCTATTAGATTGAAATATATAAGTAAACTATTCGCTCTGATTGAATAGGTGATGAGAGCCAGCAGCTTGTAAGCCACTGGCGGTTGGAACTATAAACTAGTGAGCTCAACTGTTTTTTTGGCGCGTTTTTTCTGTTTTTTCTGCAACTGTTTAATTGATTGCATTAACGGCTTTATGTCTGCGTTTGATGATTCTTGACCATACTTTGCTTGCTGCCAGAGGTTGAGCTGTTGCTTTATTTTTTGCTCTAAAGGTTCGTCTCGCCGGCCCAAATTTTCAAGCCAAGCTTCAACTAAGAACTGAGCACGAAAGGTATCACCGGAGCGAATTGCCTGCGTTAAATTCTGAGTGGGAGTCTGGGGTTGGATACCTTCACGATCTGGTACGTTTGTTTTGTTGCGTTTTAACAACGTGATGAATGAGATTAGTGTAACAAGCCATAATAGCGACATGGCCGCGGTGATATATGGCCACACCCCAGCATCCGTGACGGTCACGATTTTCGTTTGAGTTTCGCTAGGCGTTGGTGGCGCGGTGAGAGCTGAGCTATTCACCGCAGCAGGAGATACTTTAAGGGACAAACCAGAAATGCTAGCGGTTTCAGCGTGTTGTTTATGGCTATTCCACCAATTTATCCCGACCCCTTTCAGAGACACATCCCCTGTTGACTGAGGGATAAGTACTTGTTTCGCAATCATTTGGGTCACATTATTTTTCAGGGTGCTAAATTGCGGTTTATCCGCATAGACGCGAATTGATGACGGGTAGTGAGTGACAATATTTGGTAGTTGCTCGGCGCTCAGGCCGTCGACATCCATGGTAATGATACGTGTTAGTGAATCACCTACCTTAATGCCCAGCGGCGCTTTCGTGTTAATCGGTTTTCCATTGCCATCAAGCCACTGTTGCTTCAAATTCAACTGAGAGGTCGGGAGCCAATCACCTTTAAAGCCTGTCGGTTTAGCGTGAATAGAAAGAGTGTAGGTTGTGGGTTTACTGTCTGCATCGAGCAGCGTTCTGTTACCTGTACGGTTACTGGTATAGAGTACTTTCCCTTTGAATGCAGGGCCTTGCAGTTTGTATTGGCCCGCCTGATGGGCTGTAATTCGGTAATCTTGATTTACGACAGTGACATTCACGCCATTGACGATGCTTTGATATTGTTGCTGCTTTCCAACTGGAGTGATAGCCAACCCTTGAGCGGTTGGTGGAATGATTTGAGGGTTTTGCAGCGCTCGCGGATCAGTTTTGATCAGCAAACGGGTTTTTAGGTAGGCGCTTTGCTCTGGGTAGAGCTGCAGTTTATCCAAGTTGGATTGCATCTCAACCAACTGCGAGGCGTGCGGCACTTGCCCATTAACAGCGACTTGTAGCTGAATAGGCTGGCTGCTCGCCCCATCTAAGGTGAAGCTTGGAATAGTGACTGGGCCAGTGCGCTTAGCCGCAAGCGAGACATCCCATTCACTGCGGGTTTTCTTGTTACCGTTAATGATATTGATTGATGTCGAAAAGCTTGGTTGAGAGACGTAAAAATCTTTCTTTAGGTTTGAGAAATCAATATCGCTAGAGCTCGCATATTCATCCGCAACAAGCTTCAATTGAAACATTTCATTTTTGGCTACCTTGTTGGTATTAACACTTGCCCATAGAGTCACAGCCATTGCGTTAGCACTGATCATCGCGCCCAGTAGGGTGAGCAAGGTTACCCATATTTTGAGTCGGAAGTTTGTCTGTTTCATAGTTACCACTTATTACCTGTATACGTAGGAGCGGGTTTGTTTCGTGCCTGTAATAAAATCTCAGCTCTTAATAGGCGGCTCGGATCGCGAATGGTTTCAACTTGCTCCAACTTTCTGAGTGCTGGATCGACTTGTTGTTGATTGCTGCTATTGCTTGATTGCCCCTCATTAAGCGAAGGTTTGGTGCCTTTGTTCTGCTGTTTGCTATCCAATGCCTCGGCGCGTGGCTGGCTCTCCTTCGTTTGAGCTAATTGTTGAGAGCTTTGTGATTTTTGGGGTTTGGTTTGATCGCTATTATGTGGTTTGGTTGCTGAATTCTTTGGATTTTCAGCTAGCTGTTGTTTTTTGTTTGCGTTTTGAGCTTGCTGCTGGGATGAAGAAGTACTCTTGTTTTGCTGATCCCTCGATGAGGAGTCTTGTGCTTTCTGGGATTTATTTTGGTCGCTTTTGTTCTGGCTCTTTGAATCTGATGTTTTCTCTTGACTGCCCTTAGGCTGGTCTCCAGACTTTTGTTGCTGTTGCTGTTGCTGTTGCTGTTGCTGTTGCTGTTGCTGTTGCTGTTGCTGTTGCTGTGCGTTTTTCACTATTTTTAAGTTGTATTTTGCGTTTTGGTTGTCGGGCTGTGCCGTTAATACCTTTTTATACAAATCAATGGCTTGGTCGTAGCTTCTGTTTTGAGCGTATGCATTAGCCAAATTGTATTGGCTGCTAGGATCTTTAGCCTGTTTTAGTGTTTCGATCGCTTGTGGGTATTTACCGGCTTCATATTCAGCGACCCCACGCCAAGATTGGTTATTGAACGCAGTGGCCGCTCTATTGTAGTCCTTATCTTGATACATTCGCATTGCTTGTTGATCGTTATTAAGCCAAGGGTTTGCTTCTGCCTGCTTTGGCATGACAAAAGGTAACAGGAATAAAACGCTAAATATCGCCCCCCGCCGGAACATTAATAGGCTCGGGAGTAAGAGGAGGACCACCAACCAATAGCCATTGTTGACAGGCTCACTCACGTCGTGTTGCTTGTTCTTTGTCGCGTTATTTAGGTGATGCGTTGTTTGTTCGGCGATGGCTTGGATATCGCTGCTATTAAGTTGTATTGGCGTGAAATAACCACCTAGCGCTTTTGCTAGTTGGATCATGTTAGAAAAGTTTGTTTTAGCGACGACGGGTTGGCCCAGCGCGTTTTGCAATAAGGTGCCGTTGGCCAGTGGGATTGGTGCGCCACTACGCGTACCGACGCCAAGAATGGATAGTCGCCAGTGGCTTCCATCTAGTAATGACTCAATACGCTGCTCGTCGTTATGAGAGAGCTCATCGGTGATAAGAACAATATCTCCTGCTGCGAGCCCTGCGTGAGTCATCATACTGATGGCCATTTTGATGCCCGATACTGGGTTTGAACCTTGGTAGGGCATCAGGGAAGGCGAGAGATTAGGGAGTTGGTTGAGTAGGGTGTTCGTGTCGGTTGTCAGCGGGCTAATGCTGTAAGCGTCAGCGGCATAGGCGACGAGACCTGTGCTTCCTTCTTTCCATTTTTCGAGTAAATCATGCGCTTTGTACCGAGCTTGCGTCAAACGGTTAGGTTTTAAGTCGGTAGCGTACATCGACTCAGACATGTCCATTACAAGTACTCTAGCATTTGATGCTTGGTAGCTTGGGCGTTCTTTTTTCTCGAAACTGGGGCCCGCAAGAGCAAGCGTCGCCAACAACCAAGCAACGCCGACGCTGTAAAGCGCCCAACGCGCTCGCGGGCCGGAGGTTAACCCTAATGCCTTCGCAAGGTGAGGGGCGATCAGAGTTTGCGTTTGGGTACGTTGTTTTAACCACACAATCAATCCAATGAGCGGAACGATGGCAAATAACCAATGTGGGTATAAGAAGGTGAAGTTAGACATGGTTCCTCCTTATAAGGAGCAGGATCACGGAGAGAAATAAAGCAATACCGAGTGGGATACCGAACCATTCAGTTTGTGGTCGCCACGTTTGTGTTGCATTACTGATGGGCTCGAGCTTGTTGATGGTGTTATAAATGTCTTGAAGTTGCTGCTTGTTGTGGGCGCGGAAATATTTGCCACCCGTGATACTGGCAATTTTCTTTAGCGTATGTTCATCAAGATCGGCGGCGGTGTTGACTTTTTGCGTCATGAAAAACTGTCTCACCATCATTTCACCCGCGCCGATACCAATTGTGTATATTTTAACATGGTACTTCTTGGCAATTTCTGCGGCTTCAATGGGACCGAGAACTCCAGAGTTATTGCTGCCATCGGTTAACAACACAATCACTCTTTGTTTGGCGTCGTTGTCGACGAAATTTTTGGTTGCTAACCCAATGCCTTCGCCAATCGCTGTTTGGGTGCCGATTAGCTTTAATACGACTTGCTTTAGTTGTTGTGCGACGATGTTTCTATCAAATGTTAACGGCGTTTGTAGGTAGGCATGATCAGCAAAGAAGATCAGCCCTAAGCGATCGCCTTTGCGTTCAGCAATGAAATTTGAGAGGACATTTTTAACCGCGGCTAAACGGCTGATGTAATGATCGCCTTGTTTCATGTCCTTTTGGCTCATCGAATAAGACAGGTCTACGACTAGCATTAAGTCTCGGTGTTTCGGTGTTACAGTGACAGGGTCACCATAAGACACAGGTCGAGCAGCAGCAATGATGAGGCATAGCCAAATGAGTATGGCGAGCAGCTTGCTAACACGTTTTTTCGGCTCAGCGTTAGAGCCTTGCTCTGGTAAGTAAGCTAGGTGGATTGCTGTTCGCTGCTTTTTCTTTGGTAAAAGTTTGTACAGTACAAGGGGTAGCGGCAGTAGCAAAAACATCCATATCCAAGCAAATTCGACGTTGGCCAAAGCGTTATCTCCTTCTTTTAGGAGGCAATGCGTCGTTGACCCATTGATAACAGTCACTCACTAGAACCGCCGCATTCTCGATAGGCACTCGTTGATACAGTGCCTGTTGCCACAACGCTGAATTACCCACAAACCTTGGAGTGTTTAGCTGTGAATCAAGAAACTCATACCAATCATTACCGGTTAATTTAGCGATTTCATCTCGTGGGAAATAGCATAAAGCGGCTTGTCTGAGCAGTTCAATGGCGTCTGATGGTGCGAGCGGCATTGGGTCACCATTGAGCAATCTTAGAGCCGTTCTTTTCGGCGCTAATCGCTTTTTGTTCCAGCGATAAATTAGCCACCCGCATAAGATGAAGGCCGCAATCGCCCCCATGATGGCCCACCAGCCCCAAGCGAGCGGAAACCAGGATGGGGCGTCGGGCAATTGCATGGGTTTTAACGGTAACAGAGAAGTCGAAGCTGAATCTTTCATAGAGTGTTATACCGAAAGTTGTTGGAGTAATGGCGTACCAGAAGATAGCGACGCGTAGCGAATCGCGTGCTCATTGCAAATTGATTTTATTGACTGCTGGTGGCTTTCAAAAGCTTGTTTGAGATGTTGGCGTGATCGACGAGACGAAAAATCTATCCATTGGCTTTTTCGGTGATTTGATACCAACTCCGCGCCGCGATAGGAGGTGTCACCTTGCTCAAGTGGATCGATAATTTGTATGAATTTCAGCTGGTTGTGCCTTCTTAGTTGGCTCAGGCGTGAAACGTGATCGGGTTGAAAACGAGTAAAGTCGCTTAATAAGATGACTTCACTCCCTTTGGGGCAAAGCCTGCTGAGAGCACTGAGCGCATGTAACATGCCGGAGCCTTGCCCGTTGTCTTGTCGCAAGTCTTGCAGCATTTTATGATGTACTTCTATGACTTTCTGCATGATTTGTAATGGGCCGCTGGCTCGGCTCGTCGGCTTGAGTTCAATGAGTTCTTGGCCATTGTCGATGACAGCGCCAATACGGTCTTTTTGGGCTATGGCAAGCCAGCTCACTAGGCTTGCCATATGCGCGACTAATACTGATTTCAACATGAACTTGGAACCAAACTGCATACTCGCACTGAGATCGATATAAACAATGACAGGTTTTTCTCGCTCTTCCGTAAACAGTTTGGTATGTGGTTTCCCTGTTCTAGCCGTGACGCGCCAATCAATACTACGAATATCGTCTCCGGCTTGATACTGGCGAACTTCCGAAAAGTCCATTCCGCGCCCCAGCTGGTGGCTCCGGTGATGGCCGTGCATTTGTGACCACAAGCTTTTAGTGGGTGCTAGCCAATGTATGACGTGCTGTTTGAAGAAAATCAACTCGTCTAGTGACAGTTGAACACCATTGGACGACGGAGGTTGTACTTGAACCATATCGAGCCCCTAAGCACTTCCTACGTACGATAAGAGAGAGTTGATCACTTGGTTAGCGTGAATACCCTCGGCTTGCGCTTGGTAAGACAGTAATATGCGGTGCCTCAATACCGGAAATGCCATGGCTTGCACATCTTCCGGGGAAACAAAGTCTCGTCCAGCTAGCCAAGCATGCGCTCTGGCACATCGGTCTAGCGCAATGGTTGCCCGCGGGCTGACGCCCATTTCAATCCAACTGGCCAACTTGTCGTCATATTGCGTTGCCTGACGAGTCGCAATGACGAGTCGGACAATATAACGTTCAATGGCTTCGGCCATATGAATATTTAACACTTCTTGGCGAGCTGAGAAAATTTCGCTTTGAGATAGGGTGGGTGGCGTCGCACATACATCACCTTTTGCTTCTCCGCGGTTGAGGCGCAAAATGGCTAACTCATGTTCTGTATCTGGGTAGCTGACGTCTAAATGTAGTAGAAAGCGATCCAGCTGTGCTTCGGGTAGAGGGTAGGTACCTTCTTGTTCGATTGGGTTTTGCGTTGCCATGACAAGAAATAGTTCTGGTAGCGGGTAAGTTTTCCGCCCAGCGGTCACTTGTTTTTCAGCCATGGCTTCTAACATGGCGGCTTGAACTTTGGCTGGCGCTCGGTTGATTTCATCGGCGAGTAGCAGCGAGTTAAAGATCGGACCGGCTTGGAAACTGAATTCCCCAGATTCGGGCCGGAAAATGTCGGTGCCTGTTAGATCGGCTGGCAGCAAATCAGGCGTAAATTGGACGCGATGAAAATCGCCTTCGATGCAGTCTGATAGACATTTTACTGCTCGGGTCTTTGCTAAACCTGGCGGGCCTTCTACGAGAATATGGCCATCCGCTAGGAGGGCGACAAGAAGTTGTTTGATCAAGTCAGACTGACCAATTATTTGACTTTCAAGGTACTCTTTCAGCTGCTGGAATGATGAAGATTGCATAAAAATCCTATTTCTCAACCGTTTTCTGGTTTGATGCTTAAATTATAAGAAAGTTCCGAGTTAGCTGGAACTCAATTGTAATTTTTCTATTCAAAACATGAATGTTTTTATTATAAGTATTAGTCAGTTGGTTGTAGAGTGACTGTCTCTAGCAAATATTATGCACTCGGCTTGTTTTTTCAATCTATTTGCAAGTTTAGTATGGAAAATGAAGTTATTTCGATAGGCTTTGGTATGTTTAGCTCAATTTCTTGTCAAACATAATTTTTAAAAATGATCGGTTTGATCCAGAGTAAGAACCAAATATATCCTGAGCCGGTTAGGAAGAACTGGGTTTAAAACTGGAAACTGTCCGTGAGCTTCGTATACACTATGTCGAGTGATGACTGTAATTAGGTGAGATAAGAATGAGTGACTTTGAAAAAGAGCTTGAGCAAATGGCAGAGCAGGCAGAGCAAACTCCTGAAGAAAAATTGCCATCTCTTGAAGAGCAGAAACAAGTGGTTGCAAAGCTTAAAGAGTTGGAAGAAAAAGGTGAATTGACTCCCGAAGTGCTGGAAGAGTGTTTTGGGAAATTCTTTTCCCAATCGGATACGCCTGTCCACTAAAACAGCCAAGATTTTTGTGGGGAAACCCCTCACAATGAGAGCCGCATTATGCGGCTTTTTTCATTTCTAGAGCTTAACAACATGGATGATTAACTTTGTGACCTATAATTTCTCGGCTTGTTTAGGTGCAATGTTGGGAGAGGAAATGGGTTTTGTGTTAAAGAAATTTATCTCGATCTGGCTGTCGCCATTGATGATGGGTTTGGTGCTATTTGCTCTAGGTCTATTTTTTCTGTTCACTCAGAGAATTAAACGAGCAAAAGTGACGTTGATAGTGTCATTCGTATGGCTGTTTGTTATTGGCTATTCGCCATTTTCCAACTTGATTTTAGCTCCATTGGAGGCTCAATATCCGCGCCTTACTCACTATGAGTCGACTAATATCAAGTATATTTTATTGACGGGGGGAGACTTTGACGGCCGCGCATATGAGGCGGTGAAACTGTATCATCGGCTCTACGGTGCCAAGATTATTACATCAGGATTTCTTGACTCTGAGGGGGAGCTCTCGGAAGCTTCACTCAACGCACGTAAACTCATTTCCCTTGGGGTCGCGGAACAAGATATTGTTATGCAGCACCACTCTAGAGATACACAAGAAGAAGCTCAATATATAAAAGAGATCGTGGGTGAAGATTGGTTTATTTTGGTGACCTCTGCCTATCATATGCCCAGAGCAGTTTCTTATTTTAGGCAAGTAGGGCTTAACCCAATCCCTGCTCCGACGGACTTCTTGGCGCGGCCCATCAACCTTCTAGCTGGTCCGAATGGCTATGAAGCCATGAAAACTGAACGGGCATTCCATGAGTACTTTGGCCTGACTTGGCAGTTTATTAAACGCCAATATACGTCTTTCACAGAGAGCACGTAGCCAAAATCCTGCCTCTTTAGAGACTCCAGAGAAACAATTTTGTTATTGTTCTACTCTACGGCTGACAAGATTGCAATTTTACTATGTGTCCGTTCTGATAGCAGGTCTCTGAATGTAGTTCGCCTGAACTGAAAAATTGCTGCAAGCCGTGTGGGTGGTAGTTTTGAGATCTTGATATGCTGGATAATTGGCCATTGACGTAGGTTTTGGTTTCTATTTTATTTTCTTTAAGAAGTTGCGAAAAAATCGAGATAGTATGATTTTTACCTAATTGGCGCTCAAATTTTAGCGAGTAACCGGGAGCATAAAAGATATTACTGTAGGTCCGATAGACACGTGGAGAGTGGTCCTTTTTTTCGTTCGAGCCTGAGGATAACACCGTCAGTTGCTCAATTATTTTACCGTTGGTGCTTTGAGTCACATAAGATTGCACTGATACTTTAGTGATGTAATCCCGTTTTGAGAGTGTCGCAGTTTCATTATAATCATAATCCGCGTAGTACTTTTGTGAGGTGATATGCCCTTTTTGGAGTTTTCCGCAGGTGTCCCCGCTGGCTAATATTTTCCCTTGACTCCTCCAACTGGCGGTGTTCGCGATGTCTTTATTTATCACACCCTGTTTACTATCGGCAATATATGGTTGATGAGCTTGGCGAATATTGTCAAAGCGAATGAGTTGCTGAATTTGCTTTTGGCTCAAAGAGCATAGTTGGGCTGAATCTTTATTGGAAGAAAATGATTGGTCTGAGTGATAGCGATGATAGTTTCTTTCAAAAGTCTGGTGATACTGTTGGTAAGGCACATTGGGCGCTAAATTGGGATAACGATCCGTTGTCGTTTGACAGCCGAACAGCATTAAGCAAGTAAGGAGTAAAGTCGCGTTTCGCATCTAAAGTTCGTCAATTAGCCAACGTTATACTTAACTTAGCACATTTATCAGGCAGCTAAGTGACTTTGCGTTTAACTCTGAGAGTCCTACGCTCTGGGCTATTTGGGATTTTTGGTGTGTCTTTAAATCGGTAGCTATGCTCTTTGTCTGCGAGGAAGACCGTATTACGGCCATTGTGTTTCGCCATATAAAGTGCTTTATCCGCCCTTTCCACTAACTTTTCCCAACTGTCATGGGAGTGAAACTCAGCCACCCCAAAGCTTGATGTACACCGATCGACATTACTGGGTAATAAATTCGCCTGTTCAAGTCTTTTGCGTAGTTTGGAGGCCACAATTGCTGCGTGGTTTAGAGAAGTGGACGGTAAAATGGCTAAAAACTCTTCGCCACCATAGCGAAATGAGACATCTTCTTTTCTGGTTGCATCAATAATGAGTTTTGCCGTTTTTCTAAGTACTGAATCACCGACTTGGTGCCCGTAAGTGTCGTTAATTTTTTTGAACGAATCGATATCAATTAACACGATAGACAAAGGATCACTGTGACGTCTTGCGCGCGCGACTTCTTTAGGGGCAAGCTCTTCTAAGGCTCTTCGATTATACAGTCCAGTAAGGCCGTCACGGATAGCGGAGTCATACATAGTGGCGACCAAACGACCGGTGATCATCCAAGTAATCGCGAAGCCAAGAAAGATGATCATCAATATGAGCGAAATCAGGGTAACTTGATGGACGATTTCGGCATTTGATTGAAAGGCTTTCGCACTTGAGATAGCCGTCCAAAATACTTCAAACAAGGTAAAGCAGCCTTCTAATACTAGGCCGGCGGTTAATACGAGCCGAGCGGCTTTGAGATCTTCAGCGCGGCCAAGCGCGTTAGCAAATGCACAGAGCCCGATACAGAGAACCGTATAGCTATTGAGAATAATCAAACGCACACTGTCGGAAGGGGAGATATAGCTAAAGTAGGCGATGGATAAGATCATTATCGGCAGCAGAGGGTAAGACAGTTTAGAGTAGTCAAACGGGGCCTGCCTAAACCGGCATAGACCATGGACGAGCAATGCATAGGCAACGCCTATTAATGAAAATGCAAGCATGTCGCTCAGTGGTGATTCGCTTACAGGTGTGACACCAAGCAGCAAAAAGCCCCAACCGAGTATAAGGAGGGCCGAAGCCACTAAGTTTAGGCCCATGATCGGCTCTTGGATACGCTGTAAAAGCAGCAAACCGAAAAAATAGCACAGAGAAAGCAAGGTCGTGACAATCGAGAGTGTTTTGATATCGAGGTAAGCTTCCATGCTTCCTAAACCGTATGAAAATGACTGTAAGCTTAGTTTAGGTGATAAATGGCGTTATTCACATTTCGTTGGTTAATGTTTGATGCCCACCACGTGATTAAGGCAGTGGTTTAAAAATGGTCATGGTTGGAATATAGGGTTGCAGCGTGAGGTTAGGCAGTGGCAGTAGGGTACGAAGGTTATGCGTGTAGAGTATAAAAATGTCCCGAAAAATAGCTAAGTGCCGTTTCTTTAAATTAGCGCCTTCTACTTGAGATAAAAGTAGAGAGGCGCTTGCTGAGTTATTTCACTGTCCAACCGATACTTTCACCGGCTTTGATCGGTACAACGACATCGTTGCCCAGTGGCAAAGTATCAGCGACCGTCCAGCTTTGCTCCGATAGAGTGACGCTATCTTGGTTTCGTGGCAACTCATAGAAATCTGGCCCATTGTGGCTGGCAAAAGCTTCTAAGTTTTCGAGTTTGTTTTCGTTGGCAAAGACTTCTGCGTATAGCTCAAGTGCTGCGTGAGCAGTATAAGAGCCAGCGCAGCCACACGCATTCTCTTTTTTGCACTTCGAATGCGGCGCTGAATCAGTGCCTAGGAAAAACTTTTTACTGCCGTTGGTCGCCGCTTCAATTAGGGCTAGCTGGTGCGTGTTGCGCTTCAAAATTGGCAAACAGTAAAAGTGCGGTTTAATCCCACCGACAAGCATGTGGTTGCGATTGTATAAAAGGTGATGCGCCGTGATGGTAGCAGCAACATTGTCACTGGCATTTTTGACAAAGTTAGCCGCATCCGCAGTAGTGATATGCTCTAGAACGATTTTAAGATTTGGGAAATCGTTAACGATTGGAGTGAGTACGGTATCGAGAAACTCTTTCTCACGGTCAAAGATGTCGATGTCATCAGTGGTGACTTCACCATGAATTAGCAACAACATGCCGACCTCTTGCATGGCTTTCAGCGCAGGGTATACATTCTTCGCATCGGTAACGCCGGAGTCTGAATTGGTTGTTGCGCCTGCTGGGTAGAGTTTGGCTGCGTGGATATGGCCAGTGGCTTTAGCTTTACGAATCTCTTCAGGGGAAGTGTTATCAGTAAGGTAGAGAGACATGACGGGTTCAAATGTGGCGCTTGGCTTTTCGGCCATGATCCTGTCTCGATATTCCAATGCTAATTCGGTGGTGGTGACAGGAGGGACTGTATTGGGCATGATCAGCGCTCGACCATTGTAGCGGCTAATATCACGCACTGTGTCTTTCAAAAGTGCGCCGTCGCGTAGGTGAACGTGCCAGTCGTCTGGGCGAGTGATTGTCAAGGTTGTCATCAAAGTTGCTCCCATCATTTAATGTTGTTGTTGATTGGAGCCTAGGGCGATTGTGCGAATGACGGAAACGTTTGCGAAAGTTTGCAAAGTTTCACTCGGCCTAGGCGACAGGATAATAGTGGAAAGGCCGCAAGTTTTCATCCACTTTTTTCCTGCTACCCGCGGATATGCATCATTTTAGCCGAATAAGTTACTGAGACGCTTAAAGTTATACCTAGTTTTGATTTATCATTAAGCGACTTAAGGAAATTTACGGTGTGTTATGTCTTCTCCACAGCTATCTCAAATTAATATTTTCCCAGTGAAATCTACCGGCGGGATTTCCCTATCTACATCATGGGTCGAGAAACAAGGCCTTAGTTTCGACCGACGCTTTATGTTGGCGTTGTCGGATGGTGGTATGGTGACGGCGCGAACTCATCCCTCTATGGTACTGATCAAATCGAGTTTGCTTGCGGATGGCATCGTGTTTACCGCGCCTGCGCCTATCAAGCTCTCACCGTTAAAGTTGCATTATGCTGACTTCAAAATGCAGGACACACCCGCTCAAGTTTGGAAGGACAATTTTCCGGCGTTTACCACCACCGATCAGGCCAATGATTGGTTCAGTCAATATTTAAACCAACGTGTTGAGCTGCTTTTTACGGGTAAGCAATCGCAGCGTGTGCGTACCAAACTTGGCCATAATGTGAGTTTTGCCGATGGTTATCCGGTGCTGGTTATTAGTGAGGAATCGTTAGAAGAGCTTAATCGGCGTAGTAGTGAGCAGCATAGCATGGATCAGTTTCGAACCAATTTAGTGGTGTCGGGAGGCGAACCTTTTGCTGAGGATAGCTGGAAACGAATCCGTATTGGTGAAGTGGAGTTTGAATCGGTGAAGCCTTGTATGCGCTGCATTTTAACGACCGTCGATACGAATAACGGCCAATTCCGCCCAACGAAGGAGCCACTCAATACCTTGTCTCAATTTAGAGCGGATGAGCAAGGAGGGGTGTATTTTGGACAGAATCTGGTCGCTTTAAATGAGGGAATGATCCATCAAGGCGATGAAGTCGAAGTATTGGAGTATAAAGACAAAGAAGAGTACTCCGATACTATGTCGCAAAAACGTCAAATGACCTGCGTAGAACGTGAAGACATCGCCCGTAATTTTGTGACTTTTTGGTTTGAACCTGAACACGCGCATCACTTTAATTATCAACCGGGTCAGCACTTACCGATTGAGATTGATGTAGACGGAGAGCATGTAGCGCGTCGCTATACTATGTCATCGAGCCCTTCTAGGCCGGGGCGTTTGGCTATTTCTGTCAAGAGAGTTGATGGCGGCGCTGTGTCGAACTGGTTAATTGATAATTTTAAAGTGGGTGACACCTTATTGGCTGAAGACCCTGATGGCAGCTTCCATCTTGGCGGCAAGCATGATCAGCCCATTCTACTTTTATCGGCAGGCAGCGGTGTAACACCTATGCTTTCAATGCTGCGCTATTTGGCCGATCACGGGCAAGTTAATGATGTGGTGTTTTTCCACCAATGCAGCAAAGAAGAAGATATACCATGCTACGACGAACTCACGCGTTTGTCTGAGCAGCACCAAGGCTTATCGTTGATGATTTCACTCACTCAAGCAACGACGGATTGGAAAGGACTGAAAGGCAGGTTCAGTCTCTCTCAGCTTAAGCAAATTGCTAATGCTACCGAGCGCCAAGTGTTTGTCTGCGGGCCAGATGGATTTATGCAGAAAGCTAAAAATTTGCTGTTAAAGAAAGGGCTGCCGGAGGACAATTATCATCAAGAAGCCTTTGGTGTTGCGCAGCAAACAGGAAAACCAATAAAGAAATTACAGTTGAGCTTGAATGGCTATTTGTTTGAAGGTGATAACCAAACGCCATTACTTGAACAGGCAGAGAAAGCGGGGCTTTCTATTGCCAATAGCTGCAGAGCAGGGTTTTGCGGTGCTTGCCGAGTCACGATTGAATCAGGTAAGGTTCATCAGCCAGATGTGCCCGCATTGCAAGACAGTGAACGTCATATGGGAATCGCACTTGCGTGTTGCTGCATTCCTGAAACCGATATTGAAGCGCGAGATTAAGCCATCTGTGCATTATGTAGTGGTCACACCGTAGAGGTGTGACCAAGTCTATCTCAGCCAGCATTAGACGATGTTACTTTGCGTTTTTAACACGCAGTTTATTGTTGTTATCTCGGCTGTTGCGAATCAATTCGTCGTCTTGAGCGATGGTGTTCGATTTTGCTAGTCGGTCATATAGCACCACGTTGACGGATGCGGCTAGATTCATGCAACCAACAGTTGGCATATAAACCACGTGGTCAGCTTTGTTGGCGATAGCTTGACCAATGGAACCATCTTCAGGGCCAAAGATATAAATGGCTTTGTCTGGGTGTTGAAAAAGAGGCAAGGGTGTCGCCCCTTCAGCCAACTCAATGCAAACCACTTTCACATCCGACGGTAACTCGTCAAGGAGAGATTCCATGCTAGTTAGGGGAATGCTGTGCCTTGCTGATTTTGTATCGGTCGTTAACTTAACTGCTCTATCATAGCGTTGACCCGTATATCTCACGCTGTCTGCTTGATAGCACCCCGCAGCTCGCATGACGCTACCAACGTTTTCAGGGCTTTTCGGGTTAATTAATCCAATGATCGTGTGAGTATCTTTCATAGTGCGTCTCTGTAAACTAACGTTGCTGCAAAGGTGCTGCTTATTGAAGGGCAGCATTCTAGCAAAGCAGTCGGCAATTCAAAAGGAGTGACTCATCGAGTTAAATAATTTTTGGATCAGAGTATTCGCGAGGCGCAGTTCGGAGTTGAATTTAGGCCTGAGTTTGAGCACAGGCAATTCATCAAAACTCATTCATCAAAACTCATTTCAGAGGCGGCTGGATATTTAGTAGGTAGTAGGTAAAAGCCAGCGAAATTAGGGTAAGCAAGATAGGAAAAACCCCTATTCGTATGAATAGGGGTTTTCCTACCAAAATTATCATTATTGTCGATGTGATTTTGGTGTTTACCAACTGACGGTTAGTAACTGACTGACTCAATCAGTGCAGTGCACAAAGACATAGAGTAACGTATTCATACTAAATCAGTTTTCTAGTTCGTCAATTGCATAAGGTGTCTTTTTCCGCTAATAAAAGTAGTACGGGAGGGGTTTCATTCAACTCTTTGTATTCAGTCACATAAATCACGTAACGTGCTGCAACTCACCTTGTGCGCACTTGTGCATATGATTATACCACTTGAATTGTGACATTATTCTCTTTTGCGAATGCATCGATATTTTTGGGTGGATGCTCATCGGTCAAAATAAGATCGACATCAGCCACAGTGCCAAGTTTAACCATTGCATTACGGCCAAATTTACTGTGATCGACACCTAGATACACACAACGGCTGTTTTCAATGATGGCGCGTTTTACCCGCACTTCGTGATAGTCAAAATCGAGCAATGAGCCATCAAAATCAATCCCACTGATACCGAGAATGCCAAAATCGAGACGAAATTGGGAGATGAAATCAAGAGTAGCTTCCCCTGTGACACCACCATCTTTGCTACGCACTTCGCCACCTGCGAGAATGACTTTGAATTCTGGCTTCGCCATCAAAATGGTGGCGACGTTGATATTGTTGGTAACGATACGTAGATTTTGATGCTGCACCATGAGTGCTCTAGCGACCGCTTCAGGTGTGGTACCGATATCGATAAATAAGGTAGCGCCGTCGGGGATGTGTTCGACTAACGCTGAGGCGATACGCTCTTTTTCTTTTTGCTGTTGATCGCGGCGAGTGTGATAGGCAGAGTTTTCTGAGCTGGTGGCTATCGTCGCACCACCATGATTACGTCTTAGCTTATTTTCGTCTGCTAGCTCGTTAAGATCGCGGCGAATGGTTTGTGGGCTGACGTTGAATCGTTCTACCAGATCGTCAGTGCTAACAAATCCATGCGTTTTAACTAACTCTATAATTTCTTGATGGCGCTTAATCGCTTTCAATGTCCTTACCCTTTTCGAAATGTTCTAAGGCAAGCCACACAGCGAGTCCTGCCATCATGTTTTAATGAAAGCAGGGCTTGTGTTACTTGGCTTCAAGCATTG
Source organism: Vibrio profundum (assembly GCF_050337555.1). Classification (NCBI taxonomy): domain Bacteria; kingdom Pseudomonadati; phylum Pseudomonadota; class Gammaproteobacteria; order Vibrionales; family Vibrionaceae; genus Vibrio; species Vibrio profundum. The sequence continues at coordinate 9,813 of NZ_JAKJTA010000014.1, read as the reverse complement.
TACGGCTTGTGAATGCGAATTCAACGCCAACAAAGGGCTAAGTCACGGAATTTGTTGACGTGTCTCAACTCTTGACGCTTTGTTCGCTTATGAAGTTACCCTAACGCCTTTTTTTCGCGGTTTTTTGCTGATGGGTAGCTGTGACAAGAGAACCCCAGTGATCACTGCGACGCCACCGACGATATGGTAAAGGTGGATGGGTTCATCTAAGAAGTTTGCTGCCAAAATAAGGGTAATGACTGGGCTAAGATTCATAAACATAGCGCTGGCTTCAGCGCCTAGTTGGCGTATGGATTTAACCCACAACCAAGGAGCTATGACAGAAGCGGGTATGGCTGCATACATGACAACTGGCAATGAAGCTTGAGAAGGGATGATTTGGTGGCTGGTAAGAAGTAGCGGTAGAAGGATGATCACCGCGAATACCCCTTGCATGTAGATAAATGTCCACGTACTTAGGGGCATATTCCAGCGCTTAACCAATACACAGTAAAGGGCGTAGACACTGGCTGACGCGATCATTAGACCGTCTCCTTGGGTAACGGTTCTATGGGTAAAGAACAGTATATCTCCTCTACCGAGCATATATGATAAGCCGAGTAGTGAAACAACCCCACCAATGATATTCAGTGACGATAAGCGGTTTTTGAGCAAAGGCACGCTCAGAAAAACGCTAAGTAAAGGCACTAATGCCATGATCAAAGCCATGTTTGAAGCCGTGGTACTTTGCGCGGCATAGTAGCCAAGAGATTGTGTGATAGCCATCCCCAACAACGCCAATATTGCTAGCTTGAGCCAGCTCTCTTTGATGACAGCCCATTGTTTTATCACACCGGGAATACAAACTGGAGTGAGTAGGACTACCGCAATAAACCAGCGATAAAAGCTCATAGCATTGGGCTCGATCACTGACGCCGCGAGTTTGTTGTTGATGGCGTTACCACTCCATATAAGTACGGTGATAAAGGGGAATAGGTAAATCATGTCGTCTGCTTATAATGGGAAAAGATTGGCGCTAGTGTCGCAAGTCTGTTATAGATTATGTATCTGTAAAACGACAACGAGAGTGATGTGAAGACAGTACCGGGAAAATCAGAACGGGTACAACATCCGTCGGTATCTTTAGAGCGAGCGCCAGCTGAGGTGTTTATGTATTTTGATGCTTTCGTCTCCAATACAGAAACTCGAGAACATAGCCACGAGTGGGGGCAAATTCAGCTAATCAGCGGTGGCATCCTAGAAATGGAGTCGCAATCAACCCGATTTTTAGCCCCGCCACATTTAGCCATTTGGGTGCCTGCTGGGATTATGCATCGCAGCTACAATCGCAAGCCATTGCAATATTGCTCAATCAATATCGTTGGACATAGTGAGCACTTTCCCAGTCATGTCAGCCTACTGAGTATCACACCGGTTGTTTTAGCGATAGTTGAGGATTTTCGCTCAAGGGAAGTAAGCGTTGCACGCTCAGAAGAGGACAAAAGATTGGTGCAAGTCTTGCTAGACCAGTTGGCCAAGCAGGAGGTTCAGCAGCATTTTCTGCCGTCTTCCAATCATAAACATTTACTGCCAATTTTAGACTGCCTTGAGCACGATCCTACAGACAACACCAGCTTACGTGAGTGGGCTACTCGTATGCACATGACCGAGCGGACTTTAGCGCGTTATTGCCAAGCTGAACTTGGAATGAGCTTTACAGAGTGGCGCTTAAGGATGCGTTATCTCCATTCGTTGGAGTTGTTGCGAAGCGGCGTTTCGGTGAAAGAAGTAGCATTGACCTTAGGGTATAACCAAGCGAGCCCATTCATTTCAATGTTTAAAAAATACAGCGGCCTGACGCCGGAGCAGTATAAGAATCGTGTGCTTTAACTTTTAGGATGAGGCAAATTTTTGTGTTGCTTGCACTATAAGTGGTTGATTTAGTAATAGTACTCTCTTTCAATAAAAGTACCGATTATCTTATCGTGCATAGCTTCTGACTTGGAAAGCCGATCGTTTTTCTCACTCATCTCTTTAGTCGAGTGCGTCAAGTGAGATTGGTTCGCTCGATTCTCTGTGTGTATCGTTTGCCCACGATGTGTTTTTCACGTGGTAAATTTGCTGTGTAAACACTGAAGTTATCCGTACAGAAGAAATTGACGGTAAAGGGAGTCAGCAAGCTTTGGAGACGCTTAAATGCTTGGCTGTTCCGCTTGCCAAATGCGTGAGCAATAATACGTTTAAACCTCGGCTCCCATGCTTACCACAACCAACGCTGGTTCTTTTTATTCCCCACAAAAGACCATTGTTCGTCGACTTCACAAATCAATTCAATACTCGCGGCATCAAACGGGATCGTGGTTACTTGCCTTGGTTGGAGTTTTTTAGAGTGCGCAAAACGGTGTTGTAACCGACTTTCAGCACTCGCCCTATGTCTCGAAGGCCCGCGCTATTCATGGCCATATCGACAATCTTTTCCTTAACTCCCGGCTTACAGGCTTCATAAGCATAATTGAGGAGGAAGCACCGTTTATATTCTAAACAACGGATCGCTGGATACTTCTCGGGTTCCGTCCGTGCTTTTTGACAGGGTTAGTTTGAGAACAAAAACGACATTTCACGTTAATGGTAGCTAGCGACATGTTCTAATTCCCCATTATTTCATCATAAGTACCACTTTTTATGACATTATCTAAACTTGTATTAAATTTGTCTAACATTTCTATATCAATCGACTTCTTGCTCATAATTACGTGATACTTATCCGTTATTGATATCGAAGGGTGAGTTATAATATCTTCATCTTTCCCCATCTTATTTATTAGCGCTATCCCAGATTCATGGTTCATAAAATAACCATCTATACGCCTTGCTAATAACTTTTTTACATTTGCAGAAACAGAAGTTAAAACTTGTATATTTTTTTTAAATTCAGGGTCATTTGATAGCCTCTCAAATTCTTGACCGTAATATGCCCCACGTAAAACCCCTAATTGAAAGTTATTTTTTTTAATATCTTCAAAGGAATTTATATCATGCGTTTCCATGTCAACTTTTAATATAAAAAATGAAATTTTACTATTAATGTAAGGTTCTGAATAATGCGCCCATACTGCTCGATCTTTGGTCCATGATGCCCCAGCAGCCATATCAATGTGACCTTTTTTTACTTCTAGAAGTAATCGCTTCCATGGCATTTCTTTAAACTTAATATGGCACCCCATACCAGAGGTAACAGCCTTTATTAGCTCTATGTGCTTACCAGTTACTTGATTTTTTTCGTTAGCATACATAAATGGAGGCCAAGAAGTCCATCCCATACTTAGAATACAAGGAGAATCAGCCATGACATAATTACTTGAAATAAAAAGTGAAATTATTATTGCTATTTGTTTCTTTTTTAATGTAAACATGCGTATAGGCGTCCTTTAACTACTTCATTCGATAAGTTCCTTATTAGGAATATAAATATAGGACAACCCTTTTAAAAAACCAAAAACTTAGGGCCTTCTTTCAGATAATAACTGCGATTTTCATGGAAGATGGGTCATGACGCCAAGTGGTTGAATTAGTGTATAATCGTTCTTTGTCCACGTATTGAATGATGGCTACCATTAAACCTGAAGTGTCGTTTTTTTCTCCGACTGTTCTTGCCAACTCCAACCGGACACACTTCTAAAGGGAATTTCGAACTCAACGGGACGCAACATTCACTTTGCCATATTTCCACTAATCTGAAGTCGCTTAGATGGAACGGCGATCGTAAACAGGAATTGCCCCGAAACTGCTTACGATTTTGTCTTAGATTAACCGCCAATCTAAAATGTCCCTTACTAAAATTCATGCGTAAAATCCGTTGTATTTCCCACAACCTCACTTAGGTTCGTGTCCAGTATTGGTGGAGTAGATCATTATAAAGGTTCCCCTTTTGGCAAATATTCGCAATACTATTCAGCTAAATACTTTGACCAAATTTTTGTGACCGTGCCATCCTGTTGCATGCTGATTACCGCAGCTTTAAGGCGAGTGATGGCAGCCTTATCGTCAAAATGATGGGAAACATGTAGAATCGAACCTTGAGTTTTGAATATATATGGTTGTCCTAAATCTTTTCGGGAAATATCCATCTTATTAATCCAATAATACAGCGCAAGATCAACTCCCACCAGCGCCTTGATTCGCCCCGCTAGTAGCATTTTTAGTCCTTGCTTAAAGTCCTTGAATTGTACCAATTTCATCTGGCTTATTTCTGGTTCGTCACTAAGGCTTGTGCCGCGAACAATACCGACCTTTTTTCCCTTTAGCTCTTCTAAGCTCTGAATATCATGCACTTTTCGCCCGACAACGAGGGTTTTCAGATGATAAACCGGTATTACTTCAATGACCTTATTACCAAGATTCGTATTGTGTGTGAAAATGGACATATCTGACTTTCCCGACGTTAGGTCATGGATCATACGTCGATATGGCTTAATTGAGTTAACGTAATTCAAGTTGGCCCGCCTAGCAATTTCATTACTGATCTCATAGACGGCCCCCTTATTTTCACCATTTTCTTTAATTCCAGCGGGTGCCACCTGCATAGTTACAATCCGAAGCAGTTCCGTTTCAGAGCGAAGAGGAAAACCCACCCCAATTATACTGCATACTACCAGAGAGAATAAATACCTCATGCTCACCCACTTAACCATTAACCCTATAGTTGAAGTGTAGCCAAAAACACGATGTCTCATCCATCAAGTTTAAGCTAACGTATTATTTATATTCGTGGTCATTGAAGATAGTTAACTTTTCTGGTCGTGGACTCCAATTAGTTGAGACACTAGTAATACTCTCGTTCTATGAAAGTCCCAATCACCTTGTCGTGCATAGCTTCTGACTTAGAGAAGCCAATCGTTTTTCTCACTAATCTCTTTAGTCGAGTGCGCAAAGTGAGATAGGTCCGCTAGAATCTCTGTGTAGCGTTTGCCCACAATGTGTTTTTCGCGTGGTAAGTTTGCCGAATAAACACTGAAGTCATCCGTATAGAAGGAATTGATGGTAAAGGGAGTCAGCAAGCTTTGGAGGCGCTTGAATGCTTGGCTGTTCCGCTTTCCGAATGCAAGGGCGACAATGCGTTTGAACCTTGGTTCCCATGCGCACCACAACCAACGTTGATTCTTTTTATTTCCGACAGAGGACTATTGTTCGTCGACTTCGCAAATCAGTTCAATATTCACGGTATCAAACAGGATAGTGGTCACTTGCCTCGGTTGGAGTTTTTTAGAGTGCGTAAAACGGTATTGTAACCGACCTTTAGGACTCTACCTGTATCCCTTAATCCTGCCCCATTCATCGCCATATCAATGATTTTTTCTTTTACATAGGGCTTCCACGCTTCATATTCATAATCCAGTTGGAAGGTGCGTTTACACTCAAGGCAGCGGTAACGCTGTTGCCCAGTTGAACCCGTTCCATGCTTTCTCACGGGGTTAGTCTGCGAACAGAATCGGCTAGGTACTTCAATGGTGGTCACGATCACTTCCTAAATGTGAAATATACTATATATCAATGAGTTGGCGTAATAACTTATCACGAGGAAAATAAATTTCTAATGAACGCTTCCGTTGAAAAGTTAATCGATCTAAAGCGAGAAATTGATGGGGTCCACTTATCCTATACTCTTGAGACGGTATTGAGAAAGTAGAAAGCGAAATGAAAAAAATGCACCAATTGAGTGTTCATGGGAAATGGACATTAGAATTTAAAAATAGAATATTACATACTCAAGTTAGTGGCCCTACGAATAAAGAGGCAAGCGACGAATGGCTAGAGGATGCCCTAAAGGTAATCGAGCTGTCAGATGATTGTTACGAAGACCCTTGGGTAGTTATCAATGATGCAAGAGATTGGGAAATGGCATCGTTGGATTTTTGGGAATCGGCAAATGATGTAATACATTTTCTTGAAGAGAAAAATTGTGTGCTTTTTGTAGTGGTTTTCTCAAGAAAAATACACCAGTACACGTTAGAGAAAGGACTCGATGATCAAAGTATTGTTAAACTTTTTGGTGATTACGACGAGGCATATCAGGCATGCATCGATAAATTGGCATACCAAGCTGGGTAAATCGATTTAATATCGATGCGCCTAGCATCATTTCCTGTTGTTGATTTTCAAAGTCTCTGCTGTGTAATTTGAATTGTGTCTGAAAAACGGTATACCGGCACTTTCCAAAAAAATATGCGACAGAACCGCTAAGATTCACTTGTTAATCATGGGGGCTAGCGTAAAACTATTTTAGGTATCAACTACCATTGACCTTAGTTTGGCTGGAGTTCCTGACAAACCGAACCAACTGCTGAATTTCCTAGTATTTGGTTACGTAATGATGGCTTTTTCTTGAAGCCTGCACCACGATAAGCATTTGTCATGGTTATCAAATATTTGGTATATCATACCTAGATCTTTCGTTGCTTTATCCATAGCTTGATCGGCCATGTCTATGATAAATTGTTTCGAATAGCTAACCCCACCGAATTGACAACCATTTTTAGCTACCCAAGTCATAAATAAGAAGATCTTTTCCCATGCATCAGGCGTGGCTATTTCCCATTCAGTGGAATTAATACAGAATCCCCAATGTGTTAAGCCGCTTTTTTTTAGCTCTCGTACCCACTGAGATTGGCAATAATTCAATTGCTTCTAGATTCCATGACCCCCAACTTCGAGCGATAAGAAGACTTCCCTCAAAATGAAACTCATGCCCGCCATGAATATTCCGCTGTGTCATATTTTTCTTCTAACTTGGTGTGTTCTAATCCAGTATAGGGTATGAGGGCCATAGGTAAAGTGGGCGGATTCTCACAGAGACGAGCTGCCTGCCATGTCCTATCCTGATTTCAAATGAAAACACTTTACTCCCGATGGACGCTCAGTTTATTTTGCAATACTTTGCCTTATCTGAGTAGGCTGGACACAGTCATTATACCTAGCTCGTTTTTGTCCAGGAATGAGCTAGAAGGCTTGATTTGTCTCGTACGTTCAAATTAGGAAAGTATTGTAAACTCACCCAATGACTCTAGCTCTCGTCAGGACAATTATAAATTTCGCAGTCAGTTTAGGTGTAACGGGAAGCCCAACAAAAAAGCCTACGTGGCGCTTTCGCTAGGGTAACCTTCCCTCTAACAACTGTACTTTACTTTGATACTGGAGAAAGCCCTTCCACCAATATAAAAGGGTTTACCCTCAATGAGAGCTGCCAAAGTAATTCAAACAAGATTACGAGTGGCTACACCGATACCCGAACCATCGAATCAATGAGCTTTTATCCTCCCTCCATTGAGTGCCCTAACACCACGATGGAATTTGCAGTATTGCTCGATATGGAAGATGGATCCGCGCAGCAACTTACACAGTCATTGCCTACTGGTATGCTTTGGTTAAATGTTGACGAGAATACATACTCTTTAAATCGTGAACCTATCGTTTATCCCGCGATGCAGGCGCGAAAGAACCAACAAATTCGCCACCTATAGTGAACTGTGGCCTTCCGTATTTCCATTGACACTCATTTTTTCTATTGGGTAACGCAGTACTTCATATACATATTGAATATTATCTTCTATCCAGTTGGGGTTTATCGCTCCCCAAGCAACTATGCGGTACTTACCTCTCTCATGTTGTTCAATAGTCACTTCCAGTTCTTGTATGGCTTTAATAGTATCCTGAGCCGTTCTTCGTGGCATCCCTGTCGCCTCTATAATGGCTGGGAGCGTATTTTTCCCGCTATCGATTAAATACGCCACCAGCAAGCGACGAAGAAATGATGTCTGGGTTTTGCTTGCGGTTTGAGATGTCATCCTATTTTTCCTAAAAGGTAGTATCGCCATGGGAGTTTGATTGTAATCTATTGGCACCTTACCCAATAGATAAAGTTTACATAGCGCTTTGATATACTTGAAATTAAGGCTTGATTGTATGGTTTCTAGCCATAGTTCTTTTTCTCTACCAGCCGCGTTACGTACTCGGCCGTAAGAGCCCAGAGATAGGAGATCAATGTTTAATCTGACATTGTCGAATTCTGACGATAACCCAAACAGATGCACTCTGCCGAGGTAAATTTGTACGGACTAGTGTCGGTAGACAAAAGCAAGCTAGCCCTTATTCTCTTATCAGTAGAGGTTGGATTAGAGTGATTTCGATTACCGATACAATGATGAGTACACTAATGAGCAACAGTATAACGCCCGCAGCTCTATGAAAAAATTTGGGCCATATACGCCACATTTTTTCCTCGTGAACCACCTTTCGGTAGTAGTCTAAGTTTGCGAGCATTGCACAAAAAAAAGCGGGAATAAACCAGTAGAGCATTTCCGGTACTTTAAAACTGCCAGTGTGATCTATCACAGTCAACAGCTGTGTCCACAGGAGGGTTAGAGACAAAATCATGCAAGCTTTATAGGGCATCCCTTTGAGTACGTAATATATGAAACCAAAGAAGAAAGCCCAAAGGTTATAGTTAATACCATACCTATCCCGCCAACCTAATTCATTGTATTCATTAGTAGCCATATACCCAAAACGACCTAATCTATCACCTTGCATCAAGTCGAACACCTTGAAACGTCGTTTCCATCGGTTACTAACTTTTAGGTCATCAATATCTACCGTATGTGAGCTCATAAGGTTTCCAGTCTTTTAGCATTACCCTTTTTAAGATTATGTAAATCTCTGTAGAACTCAAGTTCAATGCTTTTCCTTGTTGTGGACAAGTGTCGCCCCACATTAAAGATTGAAACCGGACAACAAAGTGTGGAACTTTGCCAATAAAGATCGAAACTTCTCGAGCCGAGAGTGACTCGGATATGCCCCGGAGTCATCTAGCGCAACGATGGAAGGAAATTGAATTATATTTGACCAACTTGAAGCAATCCGAACATTGGCCCAATTGAGCCCAAAATTTGAGTCGATGGCGGGAAAGTATGGCCTGCCGTGTGTTAGCTATACTGAATCTAGGTTTTTCCCTTCATTCGGTGACTAACGATGACACAGCGAAATATCCATGGTGTGTTTACCATGACCTTCGACAACAGAGTACTGGACTCCAAAGTGGTAGGTGAAACAAATAAAGAGTTAAGCCTCGAATGGTTTGAGGAGCTGCAAAGGTTGCTGTTTTCTTCCAGTGAAGGCGATACATTACCTTGGGCACTTTTGCATGATTGTAGTCAATGGATAGGTTCGTCGATGGATGCTTGGGAAGCGAACAACACTATTACAGATTGGATGATTGAACGCAATTGCGTTTTTTCAGCGATAGTTGTGCCAGGTCAGTTGCAACATTTTGTCGTTGAAAAAGAAATCAAAAACCAAGAAATTACCCATTTTTTTACCAACAGAGAAAAAGCCTATCAAGCATGCTTAGATAAGATCAACGAAGTTAACAAACGTCAAAATCAGTAGTCATGAAGGGCGTTGTTGAACAAATCAGGTTGAAGACAGATCTTACCTACGCTTAGCTTCCGTTAGTGTCTAACAGGCATACCTAGTCCTATGACTTTGTTCATGGCTTTGACATTAGCGAGTGCCTCACCGACTTGAGCGTTGTAATGCCTTAAGCTCAATTGACCGCTAGTGAGTCCTTTGTATCGAGACATGGCCGTCTCAGACAGGGAGCGGTCATGGTAACCAGGGTCGATTTTCCATTGGGTTAACGTGTCATTTTTTAACGCTTTAACCGCTTCGTTTCTTGGGTGCCCATCATCCCAAAAGGCCGCATTTTTACGTGGGGGTATTAATGGCGTTATCCCTTTTTGTTGCAACACGTTATGGCACTCCTTTGTGTCGTACGCCGCT
>NZ_JAKJTA010000013.1:0-152404 GCF_050337555.1 Vibrio profundum | reverse complement strand
ACCTTAAAACGCTTGTCTCTACGACAACGAACGATGACTGACTGGGAATCATCGCCTATTGAAAGTGACTCTACACACTGTCCTTTAAAGCGAAACAAAGTAGAAGATAAGGAAGGCATATTATCCACATGATTTATAAGATAAATGAGCATTCTAAGTTAACGTAATAATCATGCTGTTATGAAGTAATCAAGCTCAGGAAACCGGAGAAGAGCCCTTCAAGTAAGCCAAAATTGGTCCAACTTATTGAGAATGCGACTCTACGCTAAACAGGTTTGGGGCAATTCCTGCTTCCATTTACTAAAAATAATTCCCAAAATCGATCAAACTTTATTGGGTTTAGACAAACTTTAATGTAGGCCGACAGTAGCGGTTAATTTTATTTTCTACTTATGGCTCACACCATGCTAGTTTGCATCGTTAAGCGAATGTTTCGCCACGCTTATTAGAAAAATAAGCGCCATAAAGTAAAGGTTTCCCCATGAAACTCAAGATTGTTCTCGTTCTACTGATCATGCTTGTCAATACCAGTACCCAAGCCGCCGCATTGACGCTTCACTGCCTTCTAAAGAGCAATACAAGCCATCCATTCAAAGAGAACACAGTGCCTTGCGATAACAACCAGACAGGCGACATCGTAAAAGTAAGGGTCCATCGTACGTGCGAGGAATTTCTGGGGTCGGCGATCCAGGTCCATATTGATTATTTTCATTTAGATGCGTTTCTTTGGCCTGAAATAGGACAAGGAACGGTCGAGACGACGGCCAATTTGTGTTCCGATACTTCATACCCCGGCGGTTCCGTTCAGTGGAACAAGGATGAGATCTATATCCAGACGTTGGAAAACAATTTTTACCGTATCGGTAAGGTTGGCCGGTTTGAGAAAGACGTGTTTGTAGTGAAAGGAATGAAGAATGGCAAGCGTTGCTGGCACATTAACGGTAAAGGGAGTTGTGCGACACCAGCTAATCCGTTCTAGATCTCTGACTAAAAGAGAGCCACTTCAAGTCGTTTTTGCGTTTCAGTATTTGAGGAGGCAGCAGGTATCGCACTTAAACAGGAAGAAGACTTTAGCCCTGTACGAATGAAACGATGGGGCCAGTTGATCACAGAACTACACGATTGCACCATTGATTATCAGGTGCCGGAAAATATAGAGAAACGACCAGACTGGGACAATGAAAGTAACTATTTACGGATTAGTTCTTTATGTGATGAAAAGCATGAATTTTATAGCAAGTTCAACCTTCTAAATAATTGGTTACGCCAGCTGCCAAAAGATCCTGAAGTCTACAATCTTGTCCACGCTGACATTCACCATAACAACTTTTTTGTAAACCAGAGTAATGATTTAACGTTGATTGATTTTGATGACTGCCATTTTCATTGGTTTTTGTATGATCTAGCCGTGCCTATTTTTCATTTATCAATTTTACTGAGGGAGCAATGTCTTCCAAGCGAGTTAGATGTATTGATCAAGCACATGGTAGAAAGCTATACCAAGACGAGGAAGCTTGCACCTTATCATCTCGAAGCGCTCGACAATTTCGTTCTGCTACGCCATTTTGTCCTTTATTTTTGGGCGACACATAACCTGATGCAGCCATCTTTCAATGATTCAACGAAAGAATGGATAAAAATGGCCATTAATTATTGCTCGGCTCATATCAATCAGTTTGACTATTCACAACTAACGATGCCGTCCCCTTTATACCAAGAGCTTTCTTCTTCGGTAACGTGACCATAAAATCTACAGAAAAAGTTAGAAAGGTTGAGTGGGATATTGGACAAGCAAGGTTTATTTTCTGACCATGATGAATGCTTGGTGTAGGGCTAAAGCAAAAACTCTTTAATATCCCTCACTTCCACTTCCACTTCCGTGTTAGGTGTGCGCTCAGCCCTAACCCTAACCCGCCTAGCAAACCTGAAAAATGTGCTTGAGTGGCAATCGGAGCATCTATCCACTCGCTAGTGAGCGTCGATGGGCCGACGACTTGATCCCATACCACTTTAGCAATGACAGCGATAACCAGCAAAGCGCTACTTTTTCTACCTTGCAATGCTTCTGTGAAGGCAAAATAAGCTACTAAGCCATGTAAGATGCCGGACAAGCCTAAATAATTGTGAATATTAGTCGCGAGTAAACTGGTTCCGACGATGATCGAGAGCAGTAGCATCACGGCAAAAGTGGTTTGGACTTTCGGGTGAAACACAAAGCCGATGATCCACAGCCCCGCCAAGTCCATGGCAAGGTGCGCAAAGTTGGTATGGGTAAAGTTTCCTGATACGATGCGCCACCACTGGCCATGAGCAATATCGGCGTTGTTCCAAATGACATAAGATTGAGCCGGTTCAAATTGCAGGCCGAAACAGATTAAGCTAACGACAAATAAAAAGAGGGATAATTTCACGTCATGTCTCGATATTGTTCAAAATGCGGCAAACCGAATAAAGCGTGTATTTGCCCGTGGATACAAAGCCTATCATCGAATGTGGAATTGATCATCTTGCAGCACCCCCATGAGGTGGACAAACCTTTGGGTACGGCGCGTATTTTGGGTCTGTCTTTGGCCAACAGCCAAGTGTTGGTAGGGGAGGATTTTAGCCAGTTGGACGAATTGAGTGCCTTGCTGGCCGAGCCAAACGTACAGCATTATGTTTTGTTCCCCAACGACAGCTCACAATCTGCCGCCGCGTTAAAAGCCTGTCCCCATGAAGAAAAAATACGGGTAATACTTCTCGATGGCACTTGGCGAAAAGCGTATAAAATGTGGCAGTTATCAAGTAACTTACATAAGTTGCCGAGTCTACATTTACCTGATGATCTGGTAGGAAATTATCGAATACGCAAGGCACCGGATGAGAACAGTCTATCCACTGTGGAAGCGGGTTATCATATTCTTTCTGTCCTAGAACCACAAAGTGACTTCACACCATTACTTACCGCATTTGAGCATATGGTTGAGTTTCAAATATCTCAAATGCCGCAAGGGGTATATGAGCGTAATTATGGGCCGCGTAAAAATAGGTGAAAACAGCCATAAAAGCATATTGGGTACAAAAGTATGTGAGTAGTGACTGTATATCGACCGATATGTTTACGAGTAACCGAGAAGCGCGAACTTGGTGCTAGACAATTCTTGCACTTTTCAGCGATGAATAAAGTTCTGTATCGGCTGCAAGCACCCCTTATCTTAAGGGGTTGCTGGCCTGTTAGGTTGCACCGTTTTAGTGTGTGCTAAGACTGCTTCTGGGGTGGTTTCCTTGCCTTTTATTGCTGAGCCTTGAGATATAAATATCTCGACACGGCGGTTGTTTTTTGCGTTTTTCGACGTAGGGCGAGTGTCGGCAGCGCCTTGTACCAACAGCCGATGCGGATCCACTTTTCTATCTTTCAAAATAATATTGGCTACAGATACCGCCCTGAGAGCAGAGAGATCCCAGTTGTTACGAAATAGTTCTGAAGTTGGGTCGGTGGCATCGGTATGACCCACAACGGTGATCTGACCGGGGACGACTGCGAGTGCCCGTGCGATATTTTGTACCAACGGCGTGAACTTGGGTTGTACATACTCTGAGTTATCGGCAAACATCAGATGTGATTTCATTCGGATCACGATTTGGTTACCCAACTTCTCCAGCTCTAATTGACCAGCCCCCAGATCTCCTTTTAGCAAACTTTTAAGTTTTTTGAACTTGTTATCAAGTTCCTCTGATTGTTGGCCAGAAACTGACTTTTGATGGATAGGACGAATATCCATTTTGGCGGCTTGCGTGGTCGCGTTACTACCCGTAATACCAATCCCACCTTCGAAAATCGGTGAACCTGCTGAGTGTGAGACTAAGCCAATATCTTGAAATGAGCTGACGACACCAGTGACGAGAGCAGCGGACTTACCTTTATCCGTTTGAGCGAAGGCGTAGAGCACCACGAATAGGGCAAACAGCAGCGTCATGTAATCGGCATAAGAGACAAGCCAGCGCTCATGGTTTTCATGGGTTTCTTCGCCGCCTCTGCGGTTTTTTCTTCTCATGAGTCAAAGCCCGTAAATTTCGGATGATCCACATAGCTTACGATTCGGTTACGGATATCGAGCGTTGGCGCACCATTTATGATGTCGTAGGCGACTTCCACAATCATATCTTGATAGCGTGTTAGCTCTTGGCTAAAGAGTTTGTAGCGATTGCCAATCGGTAAAAAGATGATGTTGGCGAACGCGACGCCATAGATGGTTGCGATAAAAGCTACGGCGATTCCATGTCCCAATTGCTCGGGTTGGTCTAATAATCCCATTGCGTGAATGAGTCCTAAGACAGCGCCAAGTATTCCCATGGTTGGGCTGTAACCTCCCATGGCCTCATAAAACTTACCAACTTGGTTGAGCCGAGTTTCTTCGTTAGACATTTTGGTTTGCACTATGTCGATCAAGGTGTCTTTATCGACTCCGTCGACAATCATGCTCATGGTTTCTTTCAAGAAAGGGTCAGACACTTCTTCCAGTTGCTCTTCAAGTGCAAGGTAGCCTTGTTTACGTGCAACTTCAGAGTATTCAAACAAGGTTGAAGCCATCTCAAAATAATCGTAGTTAGGCGGTTTGATCAGCCAAGAAAAGTAGCGCTTGACGTCTTTGAGCGTCGAAAAGGGGAATTGGACACAGACAGCGCCAACAGTGCCGCCAATCACGATGAGAAAAGCGGGAAAATTAAGCAAGGCACTTGGGTGGCCGCCTTCAATGAGGTTTGCGATGATGATAAAAGCGACAGCAATTAGTATGCCTATGAAACTCATAATAATTCTCTAAAAGTCGGGGACAGCAATCTTGTATAGGATTCGAGCGAATCAGTCTAATACAAATTAAATAATGGTTAGTTGATCTGGCATAAAGGAAGTGAATAAGCCGTCACTTTCGCGGCTATAGGTAAATGGGGGTCGCAGCGATCTTATCAGTGGTGACTTGTAGCGATAGGAATCCAACTTGCTCGGTGGTTTGGTACCCTGCAACTTGGTGATCGAAGCCATAGGCGGTCGAGGGTGCCATGATTTGCGTGGTATTTGTGGCTTGGTGAGTGATAAAGGCATGGCCATGTCCACAAATTACGGTAGAAATGGTGTGATTACTCTGCACGATTTCTGCAAGCTCGCGGCGATTCTCAAGACCAATAGTCCTAAACCACGAATTACCAACCTCAAAAATAGGGTGGTGAATGACCAGTATCGTCGCTTTTTCATGCGAGGCATTCTTTACCCGTTCAAGATCTTGCTTGTGGACGCGGCCCGAACCTAGCGCCATCTTGGCAGAGTGTGGCTTATAACTAGAATCGACAAATAATAGCTGGCATTCGGTTAACTCGAGCTCTTTGGGTATCAAAATCGGCGTATTGATAAAGGCTTGCGCCATCATGCCTAGATCATCATGGTTTCCTGGGATGGCGCAGATGGTTGAGATGTGAGTGGCTTTGTTCATTGTTTGAGCAAAGGCACGGTATAAATCGACAGAGGGATTGCAGCAAATATCCCCCGTGATCAGGAGTGCGTCACACTCTTCCAGCTGTGCTATCTTCGCGAATATACGTTCTAACTTTTTTAAGTCGTCGTCGTTTTTTATATGGCAGTCGCTGATCTGAATAATATGGTCCATGGCCTCTCCAAAGTATGGTTGAATCCGTGCAAGGCGATTATATTATACAGTTGAAATATAAAGATAAAGTTATCAATTTCTAATCTAACCAGTTGGCTGCTCTATGCTAGCTTCAATAGGGGAAGAAAATAGATGTGCGTACCTTATCAATTAGTGAATGAGCAGCATGTCATTCCAACGTTCTCCACCATGATTAGAGGCTGACTCACCGCTATATACAAACCCATAACTTTGGTAGAAGCCGATAAGAGTCTTCTTACAAGTTAAAATTATTCCTAACTGATGTTTAGATTTGCTGAATTCAATAAAGTGCTGGAGTAACTGCTGGGCATACCCTCGGCGTTGAAAGGCGGGATCGACAGCGAGCCCAAATACCGTTTGGTATGAACCATCAGGACAATGGCGAGAAGGGTTGGAATACAGATCGTCAGGTAACTCAGGTTTGTCGAAAATACACCCATTTATATGCCCCGCGATCACTCCGTTTACTTCTAAGATGAAAAAACAGTCAGGAAAAGTACTAAATCTTTGTTGAAATGATTCTAGTGTTGCCGCTTCAGGTTGAGAAAAGCAGCGCTGTTCGATTTCAGCAATACGATTGATATCTTCTTGTTTTGCTTGGCGTATAGAGTACATGAACATCTCTTCTTTAGCGGACTTATGACAGCAGGCTACTTCAGTGGAAGTTCGTGTCAAGTAGGTCGTGTCGAATGGGAGAGGAGTGTGATGTGATCTAGGCGAGGGACGAACGAATGTTACGAAAAGGCAGCAGTAGATTTTTTAAGCGCGCTTCCTTGCGCCGCTTAGTTCATTATGAATGGGTTAGCTCACTGCTCAGCTCATTGCTCAACAAGGCATTTTTAAGCTTTGTTTTACTTTGATTTGGTTGGAATCTAAGTCATTCAATTGTTTGATTTCCGATACTGAGGTATGGAAATGACGTGCAATCGCAGACAGTGAATCACCTGATTTTACTGTGTAATCAAAGCCAGCAGGGTAACTAGATTGGTGGATTTTCAGCACTTCGCCAAGACGGATCACATTGCCTGACAGGTGGTTGTCGCGTTTTAATTGCGCCACGGAAACTGAGTAATCACGAGCGATCTTGTTTAGGCTATCACCCGATTTAACGGTGTGTTCAGCCCAGCTGTAATCTAAGTAGCAAGCACGAACATGACCTTTTCTGTAGGCTTCACCTTTACGGTTGGCCAGAAGCTTGTTTTGCTCTTCTTGACGGTGATGAGCTTTCGCTTGTGCCAGTGCTTTGCGCTTAGCAGCCGCTCGTGCACGTTCTTCGCGTTTTTCTTGCTCAATACGCTGTACGACGAGGCGATTAACTTTTTCGTTGACCTTCTGCGTTCTTACAGCAAGAGCTTGCTGTAGATCGGTAATAACATCTTCGTTGCTGACTACACGGCGACTTTGCCAGTAGGCTTTTTCCCAGTATGTATGCTTCAGATTACTCATGCTCACGCCGCGGCTGCTGGTGGAGCTGATAAATTGATCGTTGCCTAAGTAGATGCCAACGTGACGTTCGTTTACACCGGTTCTAAAGAAAATCAAATCACCGACCTGTAATTTTGACTTGGCAATTTTTTCACCAAGCTTTACTTGGCCTAGGGTTGTTCTCGGTAGGTGAACATCTAAAGCACCGACAAATACTTGGCGAGTAAAGGCGGAGCAATCGATACCTCTGCTGCTGTTCCCGCTATATTCATAAGGGGTGCCTGCCCAATGTTGGTAGCTGTTGATTAAGCTGATTTTATACGCAGTTTGTTCAGCTGGGGTCAGTGTCTCGGGTACCGCATCGACATCATTGCTAGCCTGATTGTCTGTTTTTTCGGTTAATGTAGGTGTTGCCGGAGTTGGGGCCACTTGTTCACTTTGAACTGGGGCGGCTTCTTGCTGCGTTGCTGCGGGATCTGAGGCAGTGGGCATGTTGGCGCAACCTGCGAGTAGCAGTGCAGGCAGTGGAAGAAGCATTGTATAGCGGCGAGCAGACATTCAAACTCCTAAAATTGGAATAGTAGTGATTGGCCAGTCGATTTAGCGGACTGGTCAATGATTGTTAGGTGGAATCGTATTTGTTGGATCATGAATGCACTAAATTGTTTAGGCAGCTAAGTGATATAAGCAGAAGCAGTACACAAAGTAGGAAAGCGTGATTAAGATCACGAACAATATTTAGCGGGTGAGTAGGCAACATAATTCAGAGTACAACAAAAACTCAATAAAATGGTTGTGAGACATGCACTTCGGGCACGTCACCACATCAATAACAAGGCGAAGAAACTTGATTCTGGATCAAGGCGTATTCGCGAGTGTTCGAACTAGGTCAAATCGTCACAAAAATGCCATACTAGGTCAAGTATTCCTGCAAACTTAATCAAAAATGTTGCACTTTTTTATAAGATAGTTAGTGATTAGCAAATAGTTGCTGATGAAGCTGTTGCGCACGCCTGTCGGTCATTGACGAGATATAATCGGCTATTACACGCATTTGGCTACCGCTGTTATTTTGCTGTGCCCATTTTTGCTGCTCGGGGATAGGTAGCAGTCTATCTGGCGAAGCACTCAGCGCCTCAAACAGGTCCATAATGATTTGTTGGCCTTTGTATTCGACAATCTGCACCTCTGGAATTTGAATCACATAACTACTCACAAACTGTTTTAATGTGCGCAGTGCATTGTGCATGCACGGATCTAGATAAGCATTGAGGGCAAGCAAAGGGTGACTAAAATCCCCTTGAACAGGATGAATTCGAATGCTGGTTAATAAAGCATTGACTAGGCCGCCAATCGCATCTTTTCTTTGGTATTGCTTTCCGGAAAAAAGCTTTTGGCCTATGGTGTGAATGTGTTTTTCTAGCCAACCATCTCCGCCGTTTTTGAGCTGGTTTTCGGCACTGTGTTGCCATTGTGAATAACTGACCATGCCCAGTACGATTGCATCTTCGAGATCGTGCACCCCGTACGCGATATCATCAGCAAGCTCCATAATTGAGCAATCAAGAGATTTATAACGAGTTTTATTGTGGGTGTGAGGCGCGGTTGTGCTCGGTGAACGCAATTGGCCAATTTGCTGTTGCTCTGGTGTAGAAAATGGTGCGGTAACCCAGTTAAGCAAGGCCGCATCACAGTCGTATATCCCTTTGGCGGGGGACCAATCTTTACTCGCCAATTTGCGTTGGTCGCTAACGGAGCTAGGGAGCTTAGCCGCTCTCGTCGAGCTTAATCGTGCCGGGTATTTGAGTAGCCCTAGTAGGGTACGGCGCGAGAGGTTCATTCCATGATGTTCGGTGTACGGTTCCAGTTGAGTGACAATACGGAAGGTTTGCGCGTTACCCTCAAAGCCGCCAAATTCTCGCATCATATAATTCAGGGCGACTTCTCCACCATGACCATAGGGCGGATGACCAATGTCGTGCGCAAGACAAATGGCATCGATTAAGCTATCGCACGGTAGCCAGTCTTGATATTCAGCTTGATTGATTTTAATTTGTGAAACGATACCTGTGCCTAGCTGTGCTACCTCGAGCGAATGGGTGAGGCGTGTGCGGTGGAAATCATTATCGCTAGAGCCATGTACTTGCGTCTTCGATTGTAAGCGGCGAAAGGCCGCTGAATGCAGAATACGCGCGCGATCACGCTCGTAGGGGTTGCGGTGGTCACTCCTGCGAACCTTGTTTTCGTCGTTGTATCTGGCGAGCCAAACGGGGTTATTTTGTTCTGGCACGGGCAACCTCCTGTGTGTGGCACTGTGCGCTCGTATGCATTGGGCCAGCTTAACTAATTTCGTCTAGAGAGAGCTTAAAGCTTGCAGAAAAAGTATCGAGGAAATACTGCATTTCTGGAGAGTGGCGTTCTTTGAGTGTGACCAGCAGCCTTTTTTCGGCTAAGGCAAATTCGTGGTTTCCGGCACTTAATTCTTCTAAACATTTGAGATACGCACAAATGGTATCGGCTTGTTTCACTATCTGGGCATCTTCCGTATGCGCAGAAGGAGAGACAAGATAAGGCGCGAAATCTTCTTGGAACTCTTCTGGTAACATCGACAATAACTTTTGTTCTGCTGCCGCTTCTATTTTTTTATATTCCTTGGCAATTTCTGGATTGTAGTATTTAACTGGGGTGGGCAAGTCGCCAGTAAGCACCTCGCTGGTGTCGTGATACATACCTAAAATAGCAATTCTCTCAGGGTTAAGATCCCCACCAAACTTTTTATTTTTTATCAGTGCCAGCGCATGGGCAACGAAAGCGACTTGTAGACTATGTTCAGAGACATTTTCGGTGGAAATCGAACGCATCAAAGGCCAGCGCTGAATGTGTTTCATACGGGAAAGGTGGGCAAAAAAATGACTGTTTTTTAAAGGACTATGTTTCAAAGGACTATGCTTCATGTTTATGATCGACTCACTTTAGCGTTAGTTCATAAAAGGCGTATCACGCTTATCACGACGATACGCCTTTTAAGGTTATGAAACAATGACCGAAAATACTATTGAGAGTAGGTCGATAAGAAGCGTTCAAATCGACCTATCGCCATTTCCAGATCTTCCACATGGGGCAGAGTGACGATGCGGAAATGGTCGGGTTTCGGCCAATTAAAGCCCGTGCCTTGTACCAACAGTACCTTTTCTTGTTTAAGGAAATCGAGCACCATTTTCTGATCATCTTTGATGTTATACATTTTCGTGTCGATTTTTGGGAACAAGTACATCGCGCCTTTAGGTTTGACACAAGAGACGCCCGGAATTTGATTGATGAGCTCCCATGCTCGGTCACGTTGTTCGAGTAAGCGTCCGCCAGGAAGAATCAATTCATTGATGCTCTGATAGCCGCCTAGGGCGGTTTGGATCGCGTGCTGCATTGGCACATTGGCGCACAGTCGCATTGAGGCAAGCATTTCTAGCCCTGAGATGTACTCTTTGGCCATATTTTTAGGGCCGGTGAGGAACATCCAGCCACTGCGGAAGCCGCACACTCGATACGCTTTTGATAGGCCGTTGAATGTCATGACCAACACATCGTCACAAAGCGTGGCGACTGAGGTATGAGTGGCACCGTCATACAGAACTTTATCGTAGATTTCGTCGGCAAAAATAATCAGATTGTTCTGGCGTGCGATTTCGATGACTTGCAGCAGAAAATCTCGGTTATACACCGCCCCAGTTGGGTTGTTTGGGTTGATCAGCACAATGCCGCGCGTTTTAGGGGTGATCTTTTTCTTTATGTCATCGAGATCAGGATACCAGTCAGCTTCTTCGTCGCACATATAGTGGACGGCGTTACCACCAGACAAAGCCACCGATGCCGTCCACAGTGGGTAATCTGGGGAGGGCACTAACATTTCATCGCCATCGTTGAGCAGTGCTTGCATTGCCATCACGATCAACTCAGACACGCCATTACCGATGAACACATCTTCGACATCTAGGCTACGTAGTCCTTTCTTTTGGTAATGCTGTACTACTGCTTTACGGGCTGAATAGATACCCTTGGAATCGCAATAGCCTTGCGAGGTAGGCAAATTACGAATAACGTCGACTAGGATTTCATCCGGAGCATCAAAACCAAATGGGGCGGGGTTGCCAATATTTAGCTTTAGAATTTTATGCCCCTCTTCTTCCATTCGCTTAGCATGTTTAAGTACAGGACCGCGAATATCGTAGCAGACATTATCGAGTTTTGATGACATCCCGATATTTTGCATTGTTTAGTTCCTAGTTAGTATTTCATTATAGTGACTAAAGTACCTTACATTGTGTTTTTTTAGTATAAAAATCTGCAATTTGTTATGAATAGGTATCTTAGTTCCTAATCATGCTGGAGACGCCTATTTAAAAGTGTATAGGTGATAATTTCTTGTGTGTGCCAGCGATTCACAAGATGACAAGATTCCCTAGCGGAAATTACAACGAACATAGTTAATGAGAACTATCATCCAGATTTTAATAAGTTTCCTTGCAACTTTGAGAAACTAATACGTGTTAGGTTGAGTATGTATAGGGTTAGTCATTATCATTGCCAGCTGAGATAACAAACGAAGGAAAGGACAATGACGAGATCTGCCAAGTTGTATCGGTATCGCTTGCCCATGGATAGTCGGTTTATGTTAAGAAACCAACCTATGAGTGAACGCGTTGGATTTATCGTTGAGTTAGTGCAGGGAAGTCGCATTGGCTATGGAGAAGTCGCCCCTTTGGATGGGGTGAGCGCAGAATCTATCGAGCAAGCTGGGCTGCAAGCTCAGCGGCAACTGGAAATATGGGCCTGCGATGGTGAAATGGATTACAGCGAGCTATTGCCTTCTGTCGCATTTGGTTTGTCTATCGCAGAGCTGGAGCTATCAGGTCAGCTGCCACAGCAAGGGAACTATCATACCGCGCCCTTATACGCAGGCGATTCTGAAAGCTTGTTTTCCAAAATGAATGAACTGTCACAGCATCCAATCGTTAGGATAAAACTCGGAAAAGGGGAGCCTGCACGAGAAGGGTTGTTGGTCAATCAATTGCTTGAGTCTGTGCCAGAACTCACGCTGCGTTTAGATGCGAATCGTGCTTGGGACTTACAGCAAGCGGCGCAATTTGCGAAGCCGATTTCTCCGTCATTGCGGCAGCGGATAGCGTACGTCGAAGAGCCATGTTTGCATCCGAGTGACAGCGTCTCATTTGCCATTAATTCTGGGATTGCGATCGCGTGGGATGAAACCTTGCTAGCAGAAGTTCGCCGCCCCGATTTTGCTGTGAAGGATATCATGGGTGTAAAAACCTTGGCGCTGAAACCTTCATTGCTTGGTTCTGTAGAGTATTGTAGAAACTTAATTGAGCAGGCGAAAGCCCTCAGTGTGCAAATCGTAATAAGTTCTAGTTTTGAATCTAGCCTTGGATTAAATCAATTAGCGCGGTTAGCGCATTGGTTGGTGCCTGAGCAGATTCCTAGTTTAGACACCGCGCAGTTTTTTACTCATCAGCTCGAAAAGCCTTGGCCAAATTGTGATTTACCACTGCAGTCCCTGCATGACCAAGAAATGATGTGGCGCTCTTAACCAGTACCTTGGTTATGTCATAGTTCAAAACGGCATTTAATATTTCGTGTTTCTCCTTTCATACTCATTGCCAGAGATGGGAATAGCCCTGTGTTGTGGAAAGTAGAGTTTTTACCTTGCGCGATACTTCTTAAAGGATGATAGAAATGAAAATGCTGTTATTGGTCGCGACTGTGTTGCAAATTGTTGTCGCGACTCAAAGTGAAGGTTTATGGCGAGCGGTGCTGGAGTTGTCGGCTTTTCTAACCGTGGCTGCGTTGTTGCTTGAGTTCACGAATAAGAAAAGCCTGACGGTGGATTAGTGTAGTAACAGCCACTCTAGTGTATTAACAACCATGCGAGTGAAGAGGTTGAAATAGCGGTCCACAGTCCCACGCCGTATAACAGTGGTTTAGGGCCTGCAGCTTTGAGTTTTTCTATTGAAATGCCACAGCCAATCAAGAACAAACAAACCACTAACAGCTTTTTCGATAGGCTGAAGATGCCATGGTAAATAACATGGTATTCAGGTAGTAGATCGGTGATACCAATGGCTGCGCAGTAAAACAAAATAAAGTATGGAATAGTGACTTTGCGGTTCTTCGAACTAAATATGATAGCGCTGAGGAAAGATACTGGCACAATCCATAATGCTCGAGCTAGCTTTAGGGTCGTCGCTGTTGTTAGCGCGTCGTTGCCGTAGGCGGAAGCGGCTCCCACAACGGATGAGGTGTCGTGGATTGCAATTGCTGCCCAAGTACCGAAAGTATGTTGGTCCATATGTAGTGCGTGGCCAATAACAGGGAATAAAAATAGGGCAACGGAATTGAGTACGAACACGGTACCAAGCGCTAAGCCGATTTGTTCGTCATCTGCATCAATAGCGGGTGCCACCGCCGCGATAGCGCTACCCCCACAAATAGCAGTACCTGCCGCAATCAAGTAGCCAGTCTTTTTATTCAGTTTGATGGCTCGTGCAACCAACCAACCGATAATCAAAGTGCCGGAAATACTGGCGATAATAAGGCCAATCCCATCTGAGGTGACGGCCAGCGCTTGTCGAAAAGGAATGCCAAAACCAAGACCGACAATGGAATAGGCTAACAGCTTTTTCGTCCACTTAGTGATAGGTAAATCTTTTGGAACTAAGCCAAAACTTGCCAATAAGAAGCCAATGATCAGTGCGATAGGAGAGTTAACAAAAGGGGTAAGACTGACGGCAATGGCCGCGCCGAATGGAAGATATTTTTTTATTGATTGCATGGTAAAGCTAACCGAGTCGTTAAAGTAGCTATATAGTACACAATTTTTAAGTTCGCTCTGTATGAATGTTTTTAACGCACGTTAAGTAAAAATGAACGATTGGTTCTTTTTCTCGTGTTGTTTCAATAGTGAACCAGTGTGTAGTGATGTAGGCAGCAACGCCGATTGCTGTTTCACAATAAGCGTTGCTGGGGATAGGGTTACTTCCAATCACCTCGAAGATCGGATATCGCCGCGCGTAGCTGCTCGCTGGTGGTGGTTTCGGGGTCTAATGGCGCTGCCGCTTCTATTTCTATATTGGAGCGAAAGCGCGTTGGTAGCCCTTGGCAGGCCTTTCCTTTATTGCGACTAAAATAGCTGCCCCACAGCCCTTTGATGGCCAGCGGGATGACTGGGCTCTGGCTGCGTTTGACAATATGGTCAACGCCACGGCGAAATTCTTTTATTTCACCATCCGGTGTCAGCTCGCCCTCTGGGAAGATGCACACAAGATGCCCTTCTTCCAATGCGGTTTGAATGCTTTGTATCGCTTGATAAATAGAGCGCTTATTGGTGGCTGAAATTGGAATCACTCCCGCTCGCTTAAAAAAGCGCTGCAGCGGTGTAAACTTTGCGTAATCTTCTTCCATCACGAATCGGATCAGGCGAGGACAAATCGCGCTAAGGAGCAGGGCATCCATATAGCTCACGTGATTGCATACCAGCAGAGCGCCGCCTTTGGTGGGTAAGTGGTGTAAGTTTTTATGTTTCACTTTATAGATGCTGTGGGTGAGTAGCCAAAGCACAAATCGAGTGAAGAAAATCGGGACTTGGGCACACAGGTAAACGGCTACGAGTAAATTGAGCCCTGCTAGAATTAGAAAGAGTTCAGGAATGGTGAGCTTAAAAACAGAGAGCGCGATAATGGCAAGAACGGCACTGCCTACCATATACAGAGCATTGTAGATATTGAGAGCGGCGATGACTTGTGAACGCTGCGAAGGCTCGGATTTATGTTGAATAAGCGCATAGAGCGGAACAATGAATATTCCCCCAGACGCACCAAGCAGCAGCAGCGAAATAAAGACAGGCCAAAGGCTAGCATCAGTTACAAAGTCTTTGAGCGTGTGAAATTGGGGAAGGTGTTCGGGAATAGAGTAGGCGAGTAAAAAACCGAACAATGTAATACCGAAACTACCGATCGGCACAATGCCAATCTCAATTCGGTGGCCAGACAATTTATCACACAGCTGTGAGCCTAATGCAATACCAATGGAAAACAGAGCTAATAGAAACGAAACGGCGCTTGCCCCGCCGTGTAGGTAGAGTTTAGTAAAGTTGGGGAATTGGGTTAAGTAGCTAGCACCTAAGAACCAGAACCAACTGATGGCCATAATCGATTGAAAAATGACGCGATCTGAATGGGCGATCGCGAGCGTTGTTTTCATATGGTGGATTGGTCGCCATTGAAAACGGCTATTCGGCGCGGAAGCGGAAGCTGATGGGATAGATCGGCTCGCAAGATAACCAATCACGGCAAATAAAATAACCGACGTTCCGGCAATATATTTGGCATTCTCTGCTGATGCGATGAAGCCCGCTCCTATGGTTCCTGTGAGTATGGCGAGGAAGGTGCCCGTTTCAACCAAGGCATTACCGGGAACAAGCTCGTCGGTAGACAGGTGTTGAGGAAGCAGCGCATATTTTACTGGGCCAAAGAAAGCGGATTGAGTGCCCATTAGAAACAGCAATACTAATAATATTCCGTAACTGCTAGTGATAAAGCCAATGGCACCTAAGCTCATGATCAGCACTTCAAACAACTTCACCTTTCTGATGTAGTCGGCTTTTTCGTATTTGTCTGCCAATACCCCAGCTGAAGCGGAAAATAAAAAGAAGGGGAGGATAAATAACCCAGCGGCGAGGTTGATAAAAATATTACTCGACATAGGAAGATGCTGAGCACTGGAAAAAGCAACAAAGATCAATAAGACATTTTTAAAAATATTGTCGTTGAACGCGCCGAAAAACTGGGTAATAAAATAGGGAAGAAAGCGCCGCTGTGTAAGCAGGTGACCTCTTTCATGGGCAGACATATAACATCCTTTAATTATGACCAATCGACAAGGTAATGAGTCAGTAGATTGGCGATCAATTCCTTACCATCAATCGGTTCACTGGCAAAGAATTTATCGTCAACGCTCAGTAAGGTGATACCGTGTACCCCAGCCCATAGCACTCGGCTAGCTTGAAGCACTTCTTGCTTTTCTCGTGTAGGTGCCAACTGTTGTAACAGGTATTCGAGCATCCCCGTCATCTTGTCGATTCGATTTGCTTGCCACTCAGGTAAGGTCTCTCCGTTCATGTTATGGTCAAAAATCAATTGCCAACGATATCGATTCGCCTTAGCGAAATCATGGTAGCAATAGGCCAGCTCGTACAGCGCGGTTTTGTGGCAGGTGCTATTGCTGAGAATTTGCTGCGCTTGGCCGGACAGTTCGTCCAGAGTTTCTGCGACTACGTGTAGCAGCAATAGATTGTAGTTACCAAAAATATTTAGCAGCGTACTGGGTACGTAGCCAACTAGGCCGGCAATTTTTCGCAGGCTGAGGTCTTTATGTGGGTGCTGGTCGAGAAAATCTCTCACGGCTTGGAGCGTGAGGGCGACAAGCTGTTCTCTTGTGTGATCGTTTCGGCGTGCCATAGTCTGTTAGTGTAATAATACAACGTTCGATATTTTAGAGAGTTATCTTTGTCATCGTCAACATGCTTTGCAATATTCTGATACATCAATTCACTATGTGGTTATTTCCATGTCAATCTTGAAGCGCTATGATAGGGAGATTAGTAGCAATTAGTTAAGGATGAGCATGAAACGTGTGTTAACCCTCATTACCATTTTTATTTTGGCGATGGCGACCATGCAGGTGGCGCAAGCGAAGAAATTTGGTGGCAGTCGGTCATTTGGCAAAAGCTTTAAAACCGCTCCAGCTCCAAAGCAGCAAAATTTCAACAATAATACTGTTGGTAAGAATCAGACGGGTAAATCGGCAACAAATAGTAAGAAAGGTTTGATGGGTGGATTACTCGGTGGACTTCTTGCTGGTGGTTTATTGGCCGCGTTTTTTGGTGGTGCCTTTGATGGTGTTCAATTTATGGACATTTTGATTATCGGTGTGGTTGCCTTCATTATATTTAAAATCGTACGCTCAGTGCTCGCGGCTAAGCAGGGTAGTATTAACCAGCATCGCCAGCAGCCAGCTTACGGTGGCAGCAAGCCTAACTTCGAATCCAATAAGCAATCCTTCGAGCAAGCACCTTCCGGTGCTGGATCAAGTGCTCAATTTGGTTCGAGCGATGTCCCGCATAATTACCCGCCGGGGTTTGATCATGCCGAGTTTGTGAATGGTGCAAGAGAGCATTATCAAATTTTGCAAGGTGCTTGGAATTATAACCAGCTTGATAAGATTGAAGAGTATGTCTCTGCCAGTCTATTTAACGATCTCAAAGCGGAACGCGCTAAGCTATCTGGCGAGCAACATACTGATGTTATGTATGTAGATGCAGAAATTGTCCGTGCCGATTATAGTGCCGATAAAGCCCAGATCAGCCTCCAATTTTCGGGTCGCTACCGAGATCCTGTTGAAGGGGTGGAAGAAGAGATTCAAGATGTGTGGCATCTAGAAAGAGACTTAACCCAAAAGAATGCACCTTGGCTTATTGTTGGGATTCAAGGCTAGCATTACAGGACATATATTAATAAAAAAGCCAGTCACTTGTGACTGGCTTTTTTATTTTTCTCTCCGTACAACCAATTCATTTTGAGGTGATTTTGTCTCACTTTCCTCACTTTTTGGCTGCCCTTATCGGCGAGAGATGGTCCAGATTATAGTGATCTTGCTCGCCTTGACGTTGAATCCTCTCCTTATTTAAAGTAACTAATTGAGGGATTTATTTATAAAAATCCATATTGTTGCTTATAGTTAAATCATTCGCCATAGCTTTTGTGTGAACTACGGTTTGGTGGTGAGCGGTTTTTGGGGTCGCTTACCATTGAGGTGATACTTCTAGCTTTGGTTTATAACGGAGGGAAAGGATGTTCAAAAGCTCCTTCCTATTTAGCTAGAGACAAGGAGAGTTATTTATGAAGTCGTTATTGATCAAAGGTATGCTGATTTGCGCTGGCTGCTTAACACTAGGTGTGAATGCAGCAACATTAACGGCCGCGCAGGACCCTTGGCCACCGTTTATTACTAAAGACAAAGCCGCGGGAAATGGTATTTCGGTAGAGTTGCTGACAGCGATAATGAAAACCCAGGGCCATGAAGTGAAATTCAAGATTATCCCTTGGGCTAGAGCCCTGGATGAAGTAAAAAATGGCCGTATTGACTTGCTTCCTGCGACGTGGTTCACCGAAGAGCGCACTGCATTTTTATATTACAGCGAATCGTATTTAGAGAATGAGTTAACTTTTATCAAACGTGCCGGTGACAGTTTTGAATACGATGGATTGAGCAGTTTGGATGGGAAAGTGGTCGGTGTGGTACGTGGTTATGGCTATGGTGATGCGTTTTTGAAGGCGAAAAACTTTAAAAAACCAGAAGCTGGAGATCTGGTTTCTAACCTGAAAAAACTGTTAGCGAAACGAATTAATCTCACTTTAGAAGACCGTGTTGTTGCCTTATCTGTGATGGAAAACGCTGGCATGAAAAGCAGCGACTTTGCATTTACCAAAAAGGCTTTGTCCACCAACCCTTTGCATGTCACCTCTGGTAAAGCAAATCCAAATGGGCAGAAATACGTTGATGATTACAATAAAGGTTTAGCTGCCATTAAAGCAAACGGGACATTCGATAAGATTTTAGCGAAATATGGTATCAAATAAATCTTGTGAATAGTGCAAATGTATTTGTGCTAACGGCTGCGTTTTAGCAGCCTTTTTTATTGAAGTTAGCAGTTGAGATAAAGGAATGGACTCTTCAGAAAAAAACAAGAAAAATGCTGTGGATTTTTATAGAACCGCGTATTTAGGTGAGCCCGATTTAGCGGTTGAACGATATGTCGGAGCGCAATACATACAGCATAACCCGCTAGTGAAAGATGGCAAGCAGGGGTTTATCGACTATTTCACACAGATGTCGAAAGATTACCCGAATAAGGACATTGAGTTTTTGCGTGTGATCGCGGAAGGTAGCCTAGTGGCGTTGCATACTAAGCAGGTTTGGCCGGAGAATGAGCAATACGTCACCATGGACTTTTTCCGTTTTGATGACGATGGGAAAATAGTTGAGCATTGGGATGCGATTCAATCTGTACCTGAGCAACAAGAGCACAGTAATACGATGTTTTAGCGTCGAGCCTGAGAGTCTTTTCCGTCACGCATCGGATTCAACTGGCAGAGGATTGCTAGCGGTGTCGAGTGCCAACTGGCTGACTGCTTTGATCAGCGCGTCATTTGGACCCGGTATTGAAGACAGGGAAAAAGCGAGCGGGCTAGGGTGCCATTTGGCATCAATTACAATCAGTTTGCCGTTGTCGATTTGTTCACCAATCACCTCTTTGGGAAGCGTTGCAATACCGACGCCACTTTCTGCGAGTTTGATGCTGGCAGAGAGTGAACTGGTGGAATAAAAACGAATTGGATGCGCTTTTTGCTCTTTCAAGTGACGTTGTATTTCATGAAACGGCGCGGTGTTGCGAGCGTAAGTGATAATTGGCCAACGAAGGAACGATTGCACTGAATCGAGTTTGGTGAGTGCTAACGTCGGGCTGGCGACCCATTGCAAAGGATATTGGCAAATCGGTAAGTTACTTGCCTCTGGCGCATTGACAGGCCCAAGTAATATGGCGATATCGATACTTCGATTGAGTAATTCTTTATTTAACACAACGCTCGCATCGACCACCAGTTCCACATCAACGTCAGGGAAGGTTTGGTGAATCTTCGCTAGTAGCTGTGGTAACCAAGTATGTACCAGAGTCTCAGATACCCCAATTCTCAGTAATCCCGATAAAGTGCTGGCTACATTTGCCTGTGAGCATAGCTGGTTGCTGCTATCTAGAATATGTTCCGCCAATGGTAATAACTCTCGCCCTTTAGCCGTCAAACTTATTCGACTCGTTTCTCGATGAAACAAATTGGCGTTGAGTGACTGCTCTAGGTTATTAATTCGTGCCGATATTGCCGGCTGTGTGGCGCATAAGTGTTCAGCCGCTTGACGAAAGCTGCCGAGCTTGGCAATCCACACAAAAGTTTCTAGCTGTTTTAGGTTTAACATAGGCGGGTCATGCCTGTTCAATAGTAGTGTGATAAATAATTTTTATCACAAATGGTTAATTTTTACGAATAGACTTTATGTCAATAAGCGGTATTTTTTACTTAATGTTAACAAAGTTATTACTAAAAGCAGGGCCCATGACCGAATTACAGTCTTCTATTTGTTTGTCCGAGTTGCGTCAGAGTATTCGTCGCAATAAGTTTACGGGGTTCACTTCTGGGCTTGCAAAGGGCTACCTTCAGGCGAATCTCGTTATTTTACCCGCCGATTGGGCCAACGAATTTCTGCTGTTTTGCCAACGCAACCCAGTCTCTTGTCCCTTGATAGGCATGACAGAGGCTGGAGACAAAACGCTTGCGGAAATTGGACTCGGCGTTGATATCAGTTGTGATGCTCCTGAATATCATATTTTTACGCATGGTGAACTTACGGACCGAGCATTGGATTTACACAGTTACTGGCGTGATGATTTCGTCACGTTTGTCCTTGGTTGTTCGTTTTCATTTGAAGAGGCTTTGTTACAAGCTGGTCTACACATTCGTAACATCGATGAGCAATGTAATGTCTCTATGTATGACACCAATATTGCTTGTCGGTCAGCGGGTCGCTTTTCTGGAAATATGGTGGTGTCAATGCGCCCTTTTACGCCAGCTGATGCCATTCGAGCTATCCAGATAACCACACGATACCCCAAGGCTCATGGCGCGCCTGTTCATTTTGGTGCACCGAAAGACATTGGTATCTCAAATCTTGCTGCCCCAGATTATGGTGATGGTGTTTCTATTTATCCGTCTGAGGTCCCTGTATTTTGGGCTTGTGGTGTGACGCCTCAAAATGTGATCCGTCAAAGTAGGCCGCCGATATGTATTACTCATTCGCCGGGTAAAATGTTGATTACCGATCGTTTAAATAATGAATTTTCTTTCTTATAAAGCTGAGCTAGGGAAGTACGATGAAAATAAATTGCGATATGGGAGAAAGCTTCGGCCATTGGCAGCTGGGCTGTGATGAGAAAATTATGCCTTACCTACACATGGCCAATATTGCTTGTGGTATGCACGCCTCCGATCCTGTTGTGATGCAACAAACTGTGCGACTGGCTAAGCAAAACCAAGTAATGATTGGGGCACATCCAGGGTATCCCGATATGCAGGGCTTTGGGCGGCGTTTTATGGCGATGGAAAGTAATGACTTGATTGCTTTTGTTCTTTATCAAGTTGGTGCTCTGCAAGCGATATGTAAAAGCGAATCAACGTCATTGAGTTATGTCAAACCCCATGGCGCGTTGTACAACACCATGATGAAAGATGACCATGTTTTTCAAGCTTTACTCGAAAGTTTACAGCGTTATGGTGGAGAACTTGCGCTGGTGGCGATGGCCGTTCCCGACTTTGCAAAGTATCAGGCCATGGCCAAAAAATATGGTGTCACGCTTTGGTTCGAAGCGTTTGTTGATAGGCGCTATGACGATACGGGGCGATTAATGCCACGTTCCGTTGAAGGTTCGTGTTTAGAAAGCCTGAACGACGTTGTAGCGCAAGCTCGGACATTGATTGAGGAAGGCGCTGTAATCACGTTTTCTGGCAGTAAAATAGCGGTGAAGGCCGACACTTTGTGTATTCATGGGGATGGGCCACTTGCATTGCCTATTGCTCAGCAATTAACAGAAGGGAGGGTGAATGCTGTCGATATCTGCTCTCAATGAAAATACGGTGATGGTGTATTTTTCAGAATCAGTTAGCCCTGAAACTGCGCAAAATATCGCTGTGGTGGTGCCCCAAATTGAAGTTGAATTAGCTCAATTTGTGGTGGATATGGTCCCCTCCTATACATCTCTACTCATTACCTTTGATTTGTTCGCGATTCGCATGGACGATTTTTGCACCTTGCTAGAGACATTGCTGGCCAATATTGATTGGCATCAAACAAAGAGCGACCAATCAAGCTGTATCGAACTCCCCGTTTATTACGGCCCTGAAGTGGCTTTAGACGCAGAGGCAGTGAGTCGTCATACAGGCCTAGCGTTTAGTGATGTTGTTAAGTTACATACCGAGTGTAGTTATCGAGTATACGCGATTGGCTTTGCGCCCGGTTTTGCTTATCTGGGCAATACCAATAAGCGTATTGCTACCCCTCGAATGAGCACACCTAGGTCGTATGTGCCTGCTGGAAGTGTGGCGATTGCCGATAGGCAAACGGCCGTGTATCCGAAGGCTTCTCCCGGTGGTTGGCATATTCTTGGTCGAACGCCAGTGAACCTCATTGACTACCACCGTGAAAATTTGACCTTATTTGAAATGGGCGCACAAGTATTGTTTTCTCCGATAGACAAACAAACGTTTTTACAGATGGGTGGAGTATTGTCACAGGAAGAATTGCAGCGGACAGAGGAGGCGATATGACGCTAAAAGTATTAACGCCGGGGCCGCTAAGTTTGTTACAAGATTTAGGCAGATTCGGTTATCAATCTGTCGGGGTGTGCTCTGGTGGGCCGATGGATGAACATGCATTTCACTGGGCGAACCGTTTATTGGATAACGATCTTTCCGCCACGCAAATTGAAATTACTATGGGTCAGTTTAGCTGTGAATTTAGCGCGGAAACGATGGTGGCATTAACCGGCGCAGATATGTCGGCCAATCTCAATGGAGTGCCTGTTGCTAATTGGCAATCTTTTTACGTGACTCCGGGTGATAGGTTGACCTTGCGAGGCAGTCGGCAGGGAATGAGGGCTTATCTAGCGATTAAAGGCGGCTTTTCGGTCTCGTCGGTGCTGAGCAGTTGCGCAACTGTCGTACGTGATGGCTTAGGTGGGCTGGGCGGAGAGGGGGAAAGGTTAAAGGCCAATGATTGCATTAAGTATGAAGCGACTATCTTGGCCACCATAAGCAAAAGAGTTCCTCCAGAATTTGTGCCAATCTATCCGTCAGAGTTGGTTCTTGACGTTATTCCGAGTTGTCAATATCAGGATTTTTCTGCTCAGCAGAGACAACGTTTTTTTGCTAGCGACTATACCGTGAGTCAGCAAATGGATCGGATGGGGTATCGGCTATCAGGAGAGGCAATTGAATGCCAACGGCAAAACCTAATATCAGAAGGCATTGCTTTGGGTGCGATTCAAATTCCAGCAGATGGCCAACCTATCGTATTGATGCGTGATAGACAAACGATTGGTGGGTATCCCAAAATCGGCTGTTTGACGGCGCGAAGCGTAAGTCACCTTGCCCAAAGTCAGCCCGGTACAATCGTACGGTTCAAAGAAAAAAATTTACAGCAGGCTGAGTCAGAGCGTCGAACTGAATTACAGTTTTTCCATGGTTATGTTGGTAAGCAGAAAACCGCCCATTGTTAGATTAAGGAAGATAAAATGGCACAAGAAGTGATAATAAAGCCAGAGAGTACAATGGCAGAAGGAGATCAGCCAACCAACAAGCGTTTCCAATGGTCATTGGTTATGGGGGCGGCTTTTTTGATGGCGACATCGGCCGTTGGCCCCGGTTTTCTTACACAAACTACGGTGTTCACCCAAACATTGGGGGCCAGTTTCGCGTTTGTGGTGTTGGTTTCCATTATTCTCGATATTGGTGCCCAGCTTAATATTTGGCGAGTTATTGTTGTGTCCAAAAAGAGAGCGCAAGACATTGCCAACGAATTGCTCCCTGGTCTAGGTATTGCCATCGCAGGTGTCGTTGCACTTGGTGGGCTGGCGTTTAACGTGGCCAATTTAGGGGGCGCAGGCATGGGGATGCATGTACTTTTCCCGACAGTCAGTCCTGAACTCGGCGCTGGCGTGACTGCTATCCTCGCCATCGGGATTTTTTTATTGCGAAGTGCCGGAAAAATGATGGATAGGTTTAGTATTGTGATGGGCATGTTGCTGCTAGGTATGATGTTGTACGCTTTGCTTTCAACCTCCCCTCCAATTGGGCAGGCTTTATATCGTATGGTGTGGCCAGAACAGGTAAATGCGTTATCGATCGTAACCTTAGTGGGCGGCTCTGTCGGTGGTTATATTACTTTTGCTGGCGCTCATCGATTGATTGATTCACAAGTTGTTGGGCAGGCCGCTCTACCACAAGTGAATAAAGCGACATGTTCTTCCATCGGAATGGCTTCTTTAGTGCGAGTGATCTTATTTTTAACTGCGCTGGGAGTCGTTAGCCAAGGTATCAAACTCGATCCAAACAACCCGCCAGCGTCTATGTTTTTCCACGCCACAGGACAAATCGGTTATAAGTTGTTTGGGATGGTACTTTGGACTGCAGCTGTCACTTCTGTTGTGGGAGCCGCTTATACTTCGGTCTCTTTTCTCAAAACTCTACACCCCGCGATTGAGCGCCATGCGAATCGCTATATCATCTTGTTTATCGTCGCGTCTTGCATGTTATTTTGTGTTATTGGCAAACCAGTGTTTTTGTTGATCATTGCTGGTGCACTGAATGGTTTCATACTGCCGATGAGCTTAGCGATTATTCTTATTGCTGCGAGAAGGTCTGATATTGTTGGCGATTATTGTCATCCTCGTTGGATGTCGGTATTTGGCTGGGGCATCGCGATTTCGATGGCGGGAATGAGCCTTTATACCTTGATACAGATGTTTATCAGTTAGCGTAGTGAAGCTATACCGCATCATGTTTGGCAGCCGAAAACGAATCACCTACACTCATTAGATGATTCATTTTTGAGGGGTAGCGATGAAGGGCATCTTGGTAGCTGTCGTTTGTATGCTGAGTGGTTTATGCTTTGCAGCCGACAAAGAGCGAGTCAATATCGTGCTTATTGATATCGCTCCCTCAGCTTACAAAGAAAACGGTAAGTCCTTAGGGTCGACTTATGATATTACCAAACATATCGCTCAACGTGCTGGCTTTGATTACGAGATCAAAATAAAACCGTTTCCAAGGGTTGTGCTAGAGCTAGGCAGTGGGGCTGCGGATATGTCGATATTGCTAGAAAATTCCGCTCTGCAGGGTAAAGTGACCATTGTCACTCCTATTTATCCTATTCAGTCGATAATATTAACGAACACTGATTTTCCGGTGCGTAGCCCAAGCGATTTAGACGGTAAGCGAGTGGGGGTGATTCGCAATGCATCCTTCCATAAAAAGCTACCGAACTATCAAACTTTGAAGTTATATCAAGTCGCGAACTATCGGCAAGGGATTAAAATGCTGCGGGCGAATCGAATCGATGCATTGGTCTCGGTCGATATGGCTATTTACTTTTCACTGAATAAGATGTCGATTTCTCGCAGTGAGTTTTCAATCCCTTATGTTTTTGATAAGAAAGATATCCTGCTACAAGTTTCTGATCGTATTGCGACTCCTGAACAGCTAAAAAAAATGCGTACGATCGTCGCTGAGATGAAAGCGAATGGGAGTATGGAAGAGATTATATCTCGTTATTTGGGTTCAGAGTAATCAGTGAGTGAGTTCTATTGTGGAGTGAATATTAGGAATTATGTATCACCTTTGCAGATAGTTGTTGGATGACTTTGCCTCATTTGACATAATTTGGAGAATTAATTTTCTCCTTGGTAGGCAGTACAATGGAACTGGACAAAATAGATCGGACAATTTTGCTTCTTCTTCAACAAGACGGAACCTTATCCCTGAATGATTTGGCGGAAGCGGTGAACCTCACCACAACCCCATGCTGGAAGCGTTTGAAAAAACTGGAAGAGTCGGGAGTCATCGATAAACGGGTCGCGTTACTTGATCCTGAAAAGTTGCACCTGTCTTTTACTGCCTTCGTGTTACTTAAAACCCGTTACCATTCTCAAGATTGGTATGGCAAGTTTGTTGAAACCGTTGCCGAGTTTCCTGAAGTCATGGAGTTCTACCGGATGGCAGGAGACTATGATTACATGATGAAAGTACAAGTAAAAGATATTCAGAAATTTGATGAATTTTATAAAAAATTGGTCAATAACGTCGACGGAATTAGTAACGTTACCTCCACATTCGCCATGGAGTCCCTAAAGTACACCACGGCGCTGCCTATTTGATCTCTAACGTATTGATCTCTTATGTAGTTATCTATAAAGAATACTTACTTATTAAAGCGCATTACGCCTTCTTGCACTGCGGTTGCGACGAGTTGGCCTTTCTGGTTAAAAACCTCCCCTCTCACTAGGCCGCGACAGTTATGTGCTGTCGGGCTTTCAATGGCATAGAGTAGCCATTCGTCTAGCTTAAATGGTCGGTGAAACCAGATGGAGTGATCAATGGTTGCAATTTGCAACTTAGGGGTGAGTAAAGAAATTTCATGTGGGTGGAGCGCCGTGACGAGAAAACCCCAGTCGGATGCATAACCCAGTAAATATTGATGAATGAGCTGATCGCTGGGCACCGCACCATTTGCCCGCATCCAGAGATATTGCTTAGGCTCTTCTTTTTGTGGTTTTAGCGGGTTCACAACAACTACGGGGCGCATTTCGATGGGCTTTTCGCTGCAAAATGCTTTTTGCATCGCCGGTGGTAGGTATTCAGCAATCGTCGCTGCAAGCTCAGTTTCTGAGGTGAAGTTCTCTGGCCCAGGCACATCGGGCATTTCTATTTGGTGATTGAGCCCTTGTTCTGTGATGTGGTAGGAAGCGGTGAGATAAAAGATGGGTTTGCCATTTTGTATCGCTTTCACTCTGCGAGTGCTAAAGCTTTTTCCGTCACGTAGATTCTCTACGTCATAGATGATTGGCTGAGTCGGGTCGCCTTTATAAAGGAAATAGCTATGGCATGAATGGACGGTTCTATCGTCGGGCACCGTATAACGTGCAGCTGAAAGGGCTTGGCCAATCACTTGGCCACCATAAACTTGCGGTAGACCTAAGTTTTCACTTTGCCCTCTGAACAGGCCTTCTTCTAGCTTTTCTAATTGAAGAAGTTGCAGTAGTTGCTGTAAGGGTTGGCTCATTGCAGTCTCCTTGAACGGCTGGGCCGCTCGTGGTTAGAGACACGAACGGGATCTTGATTCATTTAGAGTAAGGATACTAATAGTAACCCAATTTCACGTAACTGTTGAGGTTTACTTACTTAATACACATTAGCTGCTCGCGTAATTCGAATGAATTTTGAGACAATGATTCAAGTAAGGAAAAAAAAGCTTGCTAACAAAAATCGCTAACAAGCTGGACTTGATTTAGGATAAACGGAAAGTGAATTGTTAGACGAGCGCTAAAATAATTCCGCCTATGGTTGCCGCCGTGGAAAGAAATTTCCCCGCATCATACGAATCGTCTTCGGCTTTAGGTGGTTCAATATCAGGACGCTCTAAACCGAGGGCTCCGCGAGTAAATGATTCGACGTTGTCCTTAATCGTCTTGTCATTTGGTACACCAGATTTCTCTTCTTGCTCAACCTGCTGCAGTGCGGCTAGCAGCGCTTTGCCTTCGTCAGACAGGGTCACTTTGTTTTGCTCAACTTTAAGTGGTGCGGCTGTACTCTCAGCCACAGTGGAGTTACTTTGAGGTTTAACCTGTTGGTTTGGAGACAGTTGTGCTGGCTCCATGCCTACTGGTCCCATATCGCTCTCCTTGATACTTGCTGTTTATTGTATCGGCAACTGAACAGAAAACTTGCGCGTTATTTGCGTCAAGTGCTCGATAAAAATGAAAGCAAAACTCAGGCCAAAAACAAATTGCCGTTTTGAACTTGTTTGTTTTTCAGGCTGCTAGCCTGAAAGGTCGCAAGAAACAGGGGAGAGCATAATGACAGGTTAGAGTTTTCGATAGACCCTAAGCATAAAGTCGGCCTCACATTCAAAAATCTCGGCGTTCGCGAGTTCTTCTCGTAGCTGTTCATTGGCTTTCCAAGCAAATGGTGTCATCTGTAATAAATTGAGAGCGGCACCATCTTTTAGCATCATAGGGTAATGAATTCTCTGCTCTTGCTCCAATGCAAACCCTTCAATGGACTCTGGCTGAGTTTCATGTAACCGAACGTCTTGATAAATTTTTTCTCTGATTTGGTACAGGTGGCGTGATGCAGGTGTGACGGTAACCAAAGTGCCGTCTTTGCGAATGCAGCGTTGCAGTTCTTCATCTTTGCACGGGGCGTAGATTCTCAGCACGGCCCCCAATGATTGATCGGCAAATGGTAAGCGGTGACTCGATGCCACGGAAAATTGGCAGTTTGGGTAACGTTTTGCCGCATAACGTATCGCCACTTTAGAAATATCTAACCCGAATACGGAAGCGTCATCGTATTTTTGGCGAAGTTCATCAGCAATGAAAGACGTGTAGTAGCCTTCGCCGCAGCCGATATCGAGTAGGGTATGCTCGTTGTTCTCCATGCTTTGCTGGCACATAGTAGAGACAGCAGATCGCATTGGTGCATAGTAGTCGGCCGCTAAAAATTGGCGGCGAGCCTGCATCATCTCTTGATTGTCCCCCGGATCTTTAGAACGTTTGTGATGGGCTGGCATTAAGTTGACATAGCCTTCTTTGGCCATATCAAATTGGTGATTATTAGCGCAGGAATAGCGAGTTCCAGCAAGCGCGAGAACCTGTTGGCAAAGAGGGCACTGATAGGTCATAACTACCTCGATGAAAGAATGGGGCGTTAGTTTAGCGGTATTGCTAGGATAAAGACAATCATTGCCGTTGTCGGCTGACGATATAGGTTGTTCGACTTCAATGAAGCTTTGTCACTTTAGGGCTGAAAAGACATAATTGTTAGCCATTAGCTATCTCATTTTTGCCCTAAAACTCGTTAGAATTAATACCAACGCATAGCCCATCAATGCGATTGTTCGATACTAGAAGTTATCCGAGAATGCGTAGAGGCGGAGCTGAGATCTAGGAAGTAATCTGAGCTTATAGCCTAGATCTCAGCGATAAGCGACACACTTTTGTTAGTCAGTATACAATGAGACTTGGATCTTTTCTGCTGTAGCTGCAAGCGTAGCGCTACCATCCGCGATCCGGTACCAGCTCATCAATGTCGTCGTTATTATCTGAAATCAGGTGTAAGGTTGGCACTGTTTCTTGCACAATCTGTGAGAAAAAATGATAACGCCTATTTGGAGTGTCCAATTTGTAGAACGCAAGATGTAGCTGTGTTGGCTGGAAGGTGCAGTCAGTCGAGCGGGGCTATAGCTTATTAGTGTTGCAAGGTCAGGCCCCGAACGGAAGTTATTTATCGGCAAGTCAGTGAAGTCGAGAGTGTGTAGGTCTGATTCGGATCTAGTGTGATGCCTTCTTCTATCGATTTGGCATGCTGCGTGGATTCCACACATAGCATGGTGAGATAGCCGTCATTTTGCATATCCACCATGGCTTGGGCACCTTCTTGCCAAGGGTTCCACAAAACTGCGCTATTGTGGCCAGCATTGCTTACTTCAATTTGGCGATTGAGCTCAGGGTCGGCGACAGAAATACGAGCGTTAGGTTGGGTGTAGACTCTATCTATACCTTGTTCTAGAGAGAGTGTTTCTCCACCTTGGCATAGTTGGCTGTCTTGCAGGCTATCGATATATTCACTGCCCATTCCGGTAACCTTTGCCTGACGGACATCACCAAGGTTGAGGTAGGTATGCAGAGCTCCAGAGAACATCCATGGCTGTGTATCGGTGTTTTCTATTTCCAAGCGCACATCAAGAGTGTCAGCAATCGTCACGACTAGGCGCAGTGCGAATTGATGCGGCCAAATCGCCAAGGTATTGTCATCACTGTTCACGCCTAACGTTAGTGTGACGTTATCTGGAGTGTCTTGGTAATCAAGCAACGACCATTCTCTATTACGTACAAAACCATGGGCAGGGGAAGCGATGCGGCCGAACCAAGGCCAGCATATCGGGATCCCCCCGCGAAGTGCTGCGCTGCCATCCAATATTGCAGCGTCGCTCATCCAAATGACTTCAGCTTGCCCCTCAGGAATATGAGAAAGGACATGAGCACCATGTAAAGCAATGGCTGCACTTGCTTTGGGGTGGCGGACACGAATAATTCTAAGGGCTTCTTTTTGTACTATTGATATGTGGTCTGAAAGTTGATTAATGACGGGCAGTGATGATAAATCCATGGCAATTTCCTTCGCGGCAGCGATCAGTGACTTTCGGGAACGGGAGATAATAAAAAAGGCGACTCGAAAGTCGCCTTTTATACAAAATTGAAACTAATTACTTAGAGATGTGAGCAATTAGATCTAGAACTTTGTTTGAGTAACCGATTTCGTTGTCGTACCAAGATACAACTTTAACGAAGTTATCAGTTAGTGCGATACCTGCTTTAGCATCGAATACTGAAGTTTGAGTTTCGCCGATGAAATCTTGAGAAACAACTTGGTCTTCAGTGTAGCCTAGAACGCCTTTAAGAGAACCTTCAGAAGCTTCTTTCATAGTTGCACAGATTTGCTCGTAAGATGCGCCTTTCTCTAGGTTAACAGTTAGGTCAACAACAGAAACGTTAGAAGTTGGTACGCGGAAAGCCATACCAGTTAGTTTGCCGTTTAGTTCTGGAAGAACAACGCCTACTGCTTTAGCTGCACCAGTTGAAGATGGGATGATGTTTTGAGAAGCACCACGGCCACCGCGCCAGTCTTTAGCAGAAGGACCATCTACAGTTTTTTGAGTCGCTGTAGTTGCATGAACTGTTGTCATAAGGCCAGAAACGATACCGAAGTTGTCGTTTAGAACTTTAGCGATTGGTGCTAGACAGTTAGTAGTACAAGAAGCGTTAGAAACGATGTCTTGACCTTCGTAAGTTGAGTCGTTTACGCCCATTACGAACATTGGAGTCTTGTCTTTAGATGGACCAGTTAGAACAACTTTCTTCGCACCAGCTTCGATGTGCTTACGTGCAGTCTCATCAGTTAGGAATAGACCAGTAGCTTCAGCTACAACGTCAACGCCGATAGCATCCCATTTAAGATCTGCTGGGTTGCGCTCTGCAGTTACGCGAACAGTTTTACCATTTACAACTAGCTGACCGTCTTTTACTTCAACAGTGCCGTTGAAACGACCGTGAGTTGAATCGTATTTTAGCATGTAAGCCATGTATTCTACGTCGATAAGGTCGTTGATACCTACTACTTCGATGTCGTTACGCTCTACAGATGCACGGAATACGAAACGTCCAATACGGCCAAAACCGTTAATACCTACTTTGATAGTCATTATAGTTGCTCCACAACTTAAATTTCTGCTTAAAGATAACTGGTAGTAAAATTACAAAATCCAGTAAAAATCTGCAACGAATAATCAGGCTTAAATTGTCTAAAGTCAAAAAAAGTTGCCTCTTTTCTAAGCAGTCGATAGAAAGTGCCTTTTTTTTGAGCTTGTTACAGGTTTTTCTTGTTGGTGAATCGAGTAAAATACTACGCTGCTCTTACGAGTCTGTATGATTGGTACAGAACGTATTGGGTAGAGAGTATGTGCTAGAACAGCCATCCTTCGCAAGTGTTTTGCGTAATAATAAGATTTATAAAATGAAGTGATAAAATGGAGGTCTTTAACGTGGGCCAAGTGGTAAGAAAGGTCGAAAAATCAGATGCACAATGGCGTGACGAGTTATCTGATGAACAATATCAAGTATGCCGTCAGCACGGTACCGAGCCCCCATTCTCAGGGAAGTTACTCTATCAGAAGGACAGCGGAGCCTATTTGTGTACTTGTTGCAAAGCCCCCTTGTTTTCCTCTGAGAGTAAATACGAATCGGGTTGTGGGTGGCCAAGCTTTGATGCGCCGGACAATCCAGACGCTGTTCGATATATAAAGGATAGTAGTCACGGAATGGTACGTACTGAAATACGTTGCGCGACATGTGATAGTCATCTCGGGCATGTTTTTCCTGATGGCCCCCCAACGACAGGAGAACGTTTTTGCGTCAACTCTGTGTCGTTAATTTTCAACAAATCGGACGCGGGCACGGATAAAAGCGAATAAAAACAACAAATGTTACACTTTTAGCGCCTCCAAATCATTTGGCTGGGTA
Source organism: Vibrio profundum (assembly GCF_050337555.1). Classification (NCBI taxonomy): domain Bacteria; kingdom Pseudomonadati; phylum Pseudomonadota; class Gammaproteobacteria; order Vibrionales; family Vibrionaceae; genus Vibrio; species Vibrio profundum. Next base: position 120,289 of record NZ_JAKJTA010000013.1, on the reverse strand, counting down.
ACGGGGACGCTAATTGTTGGGGAAAATAGAAGTGCTTGATGGTTAAAATTTGGCAGCTTATAGCTTGTTTGGCATTAATTGGCGCCGGTATTTTCCAGAGTTTATTGCTGATTCAAGCTTATCAGCCACTTCATCTAATCGGTCGTATTTGGCTTCATTGAATCCATAGAGCAGTTGTAGCTCTCTGCCAGATACGACTGAAACGTCGAATTGCTCGGCGACTTTGGCCCAAATATAGGCTTGTTCTTTGTTTCTCAATTGGTAGTGGAGGCTGGCTAAGGATTTGAAGATCTCTCGGTTAACTTCGTCGCCATCAGAGAGTTCTAAAGAACGGTTGAGGAGTACGATAGTTTTGTCTAGATCTCGGTTGGTATAGAAGGTCGCTAAGGCATATTGCATTTCAGCCGTATCAAGAACCGAGGTATCTTCCATCAGTAAAAACTCTCGCTTGGCATCTTCATCGCCGAGTTGGCTCCAAAGGAAGTAGAGGATGTCAGGGCTCTTAGTTTTTCGAAGTTCGTTGACCAGTCGCATTTGCTCCTCTCCTGAATACATTAACGCATCGACCCTTTTCGCGGCCCGAGGAGATGTTTCGAAAGTCTGGATCTGAGAGGCATTACCTAAGCATTTACGGTAGAGAGTGACAAACTTATACTCAAGGATTTTATTTTTGTTGGAAGGATCTTTTAGGGTTTCGTAGCGGTGCCAGATTAAATCGGTACGTGGGTTACGGCATTGACTATCAAAGGTATTCAATCTGTCGCAGTCAAGCTCAGGGTTATTGGTGCACAGTTTATCCGTATTGCTTTTATCTTCGCACCCTGACAACCAGATAAGTATCAAACCGATAAAGGCTGTTTTCAGTAAGTTCATAATCCGTTACTTGTGATCCATTCCGCCGAATATATAGCTTTCACTTGACTCACGCTAATCGGACGTTATGTTTAGCGCCAATCAGTCTCATTTAAGGATACATCCATGGACGCCGAGCATTTAATTGACTCGATTACCCCTGAAGCTTATCAACGTCTAACCTATGCGGTAGAAACTGGCCGATGGCCTGAGGGTGAAGTGTTGACCCAAGAGCAGCGCAATTCATGTATGCAAGCCGTCATGCTGTATCAATCTAAGCATAATGTAGAAGCGCAACATATGACAGTTGCCGCCGGAGGAGAAATCAGCTTTAAGTCAAAGTCTGAGTTGAAAAGGCAGTTTCAGCCACAAAGTTCTGACATTTATCGGGTTAATGTCAACGATAACGATTAAAGGCGTAAGCTCTTCACTAGCGTAAGCGCTTTCAGTTTAAGCGTGTGCAACACCGCAGGTAGCAGGTAATTGAGACTTTAATGTTAAAAGTAGATCTTATAGTGAGCTGATGCGAAATAGGATCGAACAGAAAAATGAGGTTGCTACCTTGAGCAACCTCATTTTTAGTCAACTAGAGTGACATCTCTCCACGCAAAACCTGCTGCATTTGCGTTTTGACTTCTTCGTAAGTGAGCCCTTTGCTAAGCAGCAGGTGCAGCTTAGAAAGCGCCGCTTCAGGTGTCATATCGTAGCCACTGATTACGCCCGCGTCCGCCAGCGCAGAGCCTGTCGCATACCCACCCATGTTGACTTTACCTGCTAAACATTGGGTTAAGTTCACCACAATCACCCCACGTTCCGAGGCTTCTTTTAAGTGGGCGAGCAATTCTGGATTTTGCGGCGCATTACCCACACCAAATGTAAGTAAAATCATGGCATTGACTGGCTGAAGTAGGGTGTTTCGGATGACTTCGTGTGAAATGCCGGGGTACATCGTTATCACACCAATGGGCTGCGGAGTGATGTTATGTACACGAAACTCTGCGTCTGGTGATTGTTTAAGTAACAGATTCTCACTTACCTGAATGTTGATCCCTGCTTCCAAAAGAGGTGGCAAGTTTGGCGAGGTGAAGGCGTTGAAGCCATCGGCGTGAGATTTGGTGCTGCGATTGCCACGCATCAACTTGTTGTTGAAAAACAATGTGACTTCATTGATTGGGTAATTTGCCGCAATGTGTAACGCATTGAGCAAATTCGCTTGGCCATCTGAGCGCAGCTCTGCCAATGGAATTTGAGACCCAGTGACGATAACAGGCTTAGATAAGTTCTCCAGCATAAACGAAAGTGCAGATGCAGTGTATGCCATGGTGTCGGTGCCATGCAGGATAATAAAGCCATCATATTTGTCGTAATTATCACGAATGTCATCAGCAATTTGCTGCCAATCTCTAGGGGACATATCGGAAGAATCGATCAGTGGCGCGTACTCATGAATTGTATATTGTGGCATCTCAGAGCGATGAAACTCCGGCATACTGGCGAGCTGCTGTTCCATAAAGCCTGCTATGGGAATATAGCCGTGACTGGATTTTTGCATACCAATGGTGCCGCCGGTGTAGGCGATGTATATGTGTTTTTTTGCCATTGCTGGATACCAAATTCATAGAGAAAAATTGAGCGGCGATTATAGCGAATTCCCATTGAATAAAAAGAGCCTACTGATAATTCAGCAGGCTCTTTTTTGTATTACAAGACGACTCTTAACCTAGATATCGTTTTGTTGGCCTCCATAAGAGTGCCATCCGCTGTCTTGATGTGGTATTCAACGTACTTATCGTCACTTGACGTCACATTCAACACACAGAGCGTACTGTCCTTTCGGGTCGTTAAAATTGCTTAACATGTCGGCGCTTTGTTGGATTTGAGTTGCCATAGGCTGCAGCGTTTTCGGGATCAAACTAGTGGGTTCTATTCCCATATGGACGCTGACTTGTCTCATAAAATCTTGCATGAAGCGTTGAGCCGGCGAAAGAGGCTTCTTGAGCCAGTTGAGGTTATAAGTTTTCACTTTAGCCAGCTTGGCTGCTAAGGCAATAGCATCGTCAAAATCACCCAGTTGGTCAACTAAGCCGAGCTTCTTCGCGTCTCGACCCGTCCACACACGACCTTGAGCAATTTTGTCGACGACTTTGGTCGATAAGTGTCGATTCGCTCCGACTAGGCCAATAAACCGTTGGTAGCCATGTTCAACACCCATTTGCATTGCTTGTGATACGCCTTTACTCAAGCCATTGGTGATGCCTGAACCGGAGAATGGCGTTGTGCCTACACCATCGGTGTACACACCCAGTTTATTGAGCCCTTTTTCGAAGGTAGTGATAACACTGAAAATCCCAATAGAGCCCGTAAGAGTGGTCGGCTGAGCGACAATTTTATTGGCTGCCATTGAAATCCAATAGCCGCCAGAGGCTGCGAGACTGGACATAGAGACCACGACTGGTTTGCCAGCCGCTTCTACTGCTTTGACTTCGTTGAGAATAACATCCGAGGCAAAGGCGCTTCCTCCTGGGCTGTCTACTCGTAGCACGACGGCTTTAATTTTCTTGTCGTTGCGAGCTTGTCTGAGCAGCTTGGCTATTGTGTCTCCGCCTACTGCAGCACCTGAGCGCGAGCCATCCATAATGGTGCCGCTAGCCACGATAACCGCAATGTCGTTTGGAGCGGTACGAGGTTTACTTGGTACCTTAGCTAAGTATTTGTAGTAACTAATGGCGTTATAGCTGTCTTTGCCGTCACCACCAAAGATTTTGATCATAGCTTGTCTGATTTGCTGGCGTGTCGCGAGCTCATCTACCAATCCAAGTCGTTTGGCTAGGGCCGCTAAATTTCCTTGGCTTTGTTTCATTTGCGCTAAGAAAGACTGCATTGATGGCGTTAAAGTTTTCGGCTTGATTCCACGGTTTTTAGCGACGTCATCCACATAGGCTCCCCACAATTGCCCTAACCAGTTTGACGCGTCTGATTTGGCAGCTTTGGACATACTATCTCGAATAAATGGTTCAACGGCTGATTTATAAGTGCCGACACGGAATACATGGGTATTGATGTCGAGCTTCTTGAGTAAGGTTTTGTAATACAGGGTATAAGCGCTGTAGCCTTTTATCAGTACAGCCCCGTCTGGGGACATGAAAATCTTGTTTGCGTAACTGGCTAAGTAGTACTGGCTCTGATTGTAGAAGCCACCGACCGCGTAGATAGGTTTTCCCGATGCCTTGAACTCATCGAGAGCCTTAGCGATATAGCGTAATTTGGTCAGGTTAGTTTCCGGCATGTTACGTAGTGATAGTACCAGTCCACTAATGTTAGGGTCAGTTTTGGCATGCCGAATGGTATTCACGATCTGGTACAGAACGTTTTCTTTGGGCAGATCTTTACCAAAAATAGATCCTGTAAACGAGTCCATTGGGTTGATGTAGCGACTTTGTTCGACAATTGGGCCGGATAAATTGAGCACTAGCGCACTTTTTTGCGCAGCCGCTTGTTGCGGTGAGTCAGATTGAGTAAAGGTATACGCGAGAAATATCACGACAACAATAAAAACGAGATTTGAGATGGCAAGCCGAATAAAGGTGATTAACTTCCATATCCCTTTAATTATCATGGTAATTAGCTTAAGTAAAAATTTCATATCGCCCTATCATGTTAGGTAGTCTGTGGTAAAAAAGGATAATACATGAACTCATTTAGGTGGTTGTAGCACCCTATACTGATATTAGTCGGTAAACATTATTGATATAACCGTGACTATTTTGGTGTGAAGCATCAGTTTAAGCGTTTCATCAGTATAGGAAACATAGATAAAATGATCGATGTTAAATATGTGTAAACGACTGTTTGATTTTTATGGGAGACGCCATTAGTCTGGTCAGACCATTATAAGAAACGGAAGCGAATCAAGTCATGTATCCACATCTGTTAGAGCCACTCGATCTTGGGTTTACTCAGCTGCGTAATCGTGTCCTGATGGGATCGATGCACACAGGCTTAGAAGAAGATAAATCAGGTTTGCATAAATTGGCTGCCTTCTATGAAGAGCGCGCAAAAGGAGGGGTTGGGTTAATCGTGACGGGTGGCTTTTCACCAAACTTTCGTGGACGCTTACACCCATTTAGCGCCCAATTTAATAAACAAAAACACGCCGATGCACATCGTGTAGTGACAGATGCCGTGCATCGTCATGGCGGAAAAATTGCCCTTCAGCTACTCCATGCTGGTCGATATGCGATGCACCCGTTGGCGCTCAGCGCGTCCGCCATTAAAGCGCCTATTGCCAAGTTCACACCCTTTTCCATGACCTCTCGTCAGATAAAGAAAACCATTGCTGATTTCGCTAAGAGCTCGGAGCTTGCGAAATCGGCGGGCTATGATGGCGTTGAGATCATGGGTTCAGAAGGTTACCTAATTAATCAATTTATCTGCCGGCGCACCAATACACGTGGTGATGAGTGGGGTGGAAGTTATCACAATCGCATGCGCTTTCCACTAGAAATTGTCAAAGCAACGCGTGAGAAAGTAGGCAAGGATTTCATCATTATTTTCCGGCTGTCTATGCTGGATTTGGTTGAACAAGGTAGTACGTTTGAAGAAGTACTTGAGCTTGCTAAAGGGCTGGAAGAAGCAGGCGTCACCCTTATTAATACTGGGATTGGCTGGCACGAAGCCAGAGTGCCGACGATCGCGACTCAAGTACCTCGCTCAGCATTTAGTTGGGTCACTGAAAAAATAAAACCTCATCTATCTGTGCCCGTTATCACGTGTAATCGAATCAACACGCCTGAAGAAGGGGAAAAAATTATCTCTTCGGGCCAAGCGGATATGATTTCAATGGCGAGACCGTTTTTAGCGGATGCGGAGTTTGTCCAAAAGGCCAGTGAAGGGGAAAGTCAGCGAATCAATACCTGCATTGGTTGTAATCAGGCATGCTTGGACAATGTTTTCCGCGGCAAACGCGCCAGTTGTTTAGTGAACCCTCGTGCTTGCCACGAAACAGAGATTAAAATTACCCCGGCTGAGCAGGTTAAAAATGTAATGGTTGTTGGGGCCGGTCCAGCCGGGCTTTCCTGCGCAACCACCTTGGCTGAGCGGGGACATAGAGTCGATTTATATGAAAAAAACTCTCAGATAGGCGGCCAATTTCGTCTAGCTATGCAAATTCCGGGTAAGGAAGAGTTTAAAGAAACGATCCGTTATTTCTCTAATCGTATTGAAGAAACTGGCGTCAATTTGTTGCTGGGTGTTGAAGTAACCTTTGACATGCTTTCTGATTACGATGAAGTTGTGTTGGCCTCTGGCGTTGAGCCTAGAAAAATCAACTTGGAAGGTGAGAAAGTCTCTGGCATCGTTGTGGATTATCAAACGCTCATTAAGGATCAACCTCCTGTTGGCGAGAATGTGGTGATCGTGGGTGCCGGAGGAATAGGTGTGGACGTTGCGACCATGCTAACCGAGCCGAAAGAGAATCAATTAGATGATTGGCTAAGTGAATGGGGTATTGATAAAGATATCTCTCACGCCGGAGGACTTGAAAAGCCTCATGATTCGATAAGTGACAAGCATGTTTGGCTGTTGCAAAGACGGCAAGGTAAGGTTGGCAAAGGCCCAGGTAAAACGACTGGCTGGATCCACAAAAAAACGTTGGAAAAGCGTGGCGTGAACATGCTTGGCGGAGTGAGCTATGAAAAAGTCGCCAATGAGGGGCTGCACATACAAATCGAAGGTGAAAGCCGCATGCTAGCTGCCGACAATGTCATTATCTGTGCAGGTCAAGAATCGGTTCGGCCATTTGAAGAGCAGTGGGAAGGTCTTGGTGACAAGCTGCACGTTATTGGCGGTGCTGACCATGCTGGCGAGCTTGACGCGGTGCGCGCGATCCGTCAAGGCGTAGAAGTGGCCGTGAAGCTGTAACCACTGCTGATCCTGCTGTGAGCTGTTTTTCTGGTCAGCAGCTATAATTAAAGTGCCATTGAGATTAGACGGCTATCGATGTTCTAGTGTTTGGCACTTTTCTTTTGCCCTGAAACTGCCAGTTAAGCAGGGCATCGGGTTCAAATAATAACCTTATCGAGGTGGAGTTATGGACAAGGAATTGCTAGCGAGAAAACTTTATACAGAAAGAGTGAGCGCACTTCTCGGGGATCAAGACCTAGATGAGGCATTATTGGTTGAGATGTGGCAGAACAAGGCTTCGCCATCTGACGCAGCAAAAGCAATGGTGCAAGGTGGCGACGATACCTTTGAAGGCCCAGCTTGGCTATCTCGGTATTTGAATCGGAAATAATACATCCTCACTAGGGCTGTGATTGCTATATCTAAGTAGTTGTTGTGCGCAAGTATCGACGAGTGCTTAGGTATAGGGGCGGTTTGTTCCTGACATCCTTATTCTTTAAGCTCCTTGTTTTTGAAACCCTAAAGAAAATACGCTTTAGTGACGCAACTTTGTTTATTTCTCCCCACGAGTCTACTCGATACGGATTTCATGATAATGCGATAATACACCTTATTGCCATAGCACGTACGTATGCCACTTTGTGCTGGTTAAGGTTATAATCATCACATCAATAGCAAATGTTTACTGCCAATCCTATGATTTCAAAAGCCTTCTCCTCTACTGGAGCCTTAGGGAAAGTTGTTCCTGGGTTTCAACCTCGTCAAGCTCAACTGGATATGGCGGAAGCGGTGGCATCAGCCGTGGAAAATCAGACCCAATTGGTGGTGGAAGCGGGGACAGGGACAGGAAAAACCTTTGCTTACCTTGTGCCAGCATTGCTGAGTGGTAAGAAAGTGATTGTGAGCACTGGCTCGAAAAATTTACAAGAGCAGCTCTTTCACCGTGATTTACCTTTGATAGCCAATGCGCTGGGCTTCTTTGGCCAGCTATCCTTGTTGAAAGGCCGATCGAACTATCTGTGCCTTGAGCGTTTGACCAGTCAAATGATTGAAAGCCATCATGCAGAGTCGGAGCCCGGGTTGTTGGCACAGTTGGTGAAAGTGAGGCGTTGGGTGAGTGAAACTCATTCAGGCGATCTAGGCGAATGCGACGAGCTGCCTGAAGACAGCTCCGCTATTCCGTTAATTACTTCGACCAATGATAATTGCTTGGGTAAAGAGTGCCCGAGCTACACTGATTGTTTTGTCCTAAAGGCGCGTAAAAAGGCGATGGATGCCGATATAGTGGTGGTGAACCACCATTTGTTTTTCGCCGATTTGGCGATCAAAGAAACTGGCTTTGGTGAGCTGATCCCCGAAGGGGAAGTGTTTATTTTTGATGAAGCGCATCAGCTGCCTGATATCGCCAGCCAATATTTTGGCCAGTCAGTGTCAAGCCGGCAAGTGCATGACTTAGCTAAGGATATTGAAATTGGGTATCGCACGGAAGCTAAGGACATGCGTCAGTTACAAAAGGTGAGCGCGAAATTGCAACAGGCCTGCGGTGATTTGAGAATCGAACTCGGCGAATCGGGTTTTCGCGGTAACTGGCGAGAGGCAATACGCTCAACCTCGATTGCGAATGCTTTAGAAAGACTGATCACCGCGCTCGACTTCACTATCGAAGTATTAAAGTTAGCTCTAGGTCGTAGCCAGTTGCTCGATGCCGCATTTGATAGAGCGCACAATTTAAAAAACCGCATTAAAAGAGTGTGTGATGTCTCCATTACGGGCTATTCATATTGGTTTGATACGACCCCAAGACATTTTAGCTTGCATATCACGCCGCTATCGGTTGCCGATAAGTTTCATGAGCAGGTTGAAGAAAAGAAAGGGGCTTGGATTTTCACATCCGCTACCTTGTCGGTGAACGATGATTTCGGGCATTTTACTTCGCGGCTAGGTCTGGAGCCGAGCAAGCAGTTGTCACTGTCGAGCCCATTTGATTACCAGCAGCAAGCTTTACTTTGCGTTCCTCGTTATTTGCCCGAGCCCAATAGTGTGGGTTTAGCCGATAAGCTTGTCGCTATGCTGTCACCTATCATTGAGCAAAACCAAGGTCGATGTTTCTTTCTCTGCACGTCTCACTCGATGATGAAGGAATTGGGCAGCCGATTTCGAGAGGTTCTTTCCCTTCCCGTATTGATGCAAGGCGAAATGAGTAAGCAAAAAACCTTATCGGAATTCATGGAACTTGGCGACGCTTTACTGGTGGCGACAGGGGCGTTTTGGGAAGGTATCGACGTTAGGGGAGACGCTTTGAGCTGTGTTATCATCGATAAACTCCCCTTCACCTCACCAGACGACCCGCTGCTCAAAGCTCGGATTGAAGATTGTCGGTTACAAGGCGGTGAACCCTTCTATCAGGTGCAATTACCGGATGCGGTGATCGCTCTTAAGCAAGGTGTCGGGCGGTTGATTCGAGACCAGAACGACAAAGGCGTGCTGATTATCTGCGATAATCGCTTGGTAACTCGAAACTATGGCGGTATATTTCTCGCCAGTTTACCGCCAATCCCACGAACTCGGGATTTGGGGCGTGTTAAGGCGTTCTTAGAATAGCATTTTTATATCAAGGCCATTTTTAGGCCAACGCCATCCTTATATCAACGTATAGATTCAAACGATTAATTAGAGAAACCAATGAGTGTAAAGATCCTGGCCATAGATACTGCCACTGAAAATTGTTCTGTTGCTTTGCTGGTAGGCGAGCAGCTGTATACCCATAGTGAAGTGGTGCCAAGAGACCATACTAAGAAAATCTTACCTATGGTGGACGATCTGCTAAAACAAGCTGGTTTAGCCTTAACTGACCTTGATGCGCTGGCCTATGGTCGAGGCCCTGGTAGCTTTACTGGTGTGCGTATTGGCATTGGAATTGCACAAGGTTTATCGTTCGGCGCAGAGTTACCTATGATAGGGATCTCGACACTGGAAGCGATGGCACAAGGTAGCTATCGCGCGACAGGTGCTGAGCACGTTGCGTGTGCGATTGATGCGCGAATGAGTGAGGTATATTGGGCTCGTTATCAGCGCCAAATTAATGGCTCTTGGTCGCCAGTCGATCAGGAATGTGTGATGCCGCCAAGTGAACTTGTTGCAACTATTGAGCAAGATGAACATAGCTGGATAAGCGCAGGGACAGGTTGGGCAGCGTATCAAGACGAATTAGCAGGTTTAAGCTTGAACGTTACCGCAGGTCAGATTGAACTACCAGAGGCGCAGGATATCGTTGTGTTGGCAAAAACCGAGTATGAGAAAGGTAACACGGTACTGCCTGAGGATTCTGCACCTGTATATCTGCGTGATAAAGTCGCTTGGAAGAAACTGCCTGGCCGAGAGTAAGCGAGTTAGCTTAGGGCGTGATGACACAAGCATTACGCTCTTATAAGGGCTCGACTATCAAGGAGTGATATGGTTTCAATTAATGGTTTGCCCCCGAGTATCGTTCCCGGTAGCGCGAAAACGGGTAAAACTAAGAGGAAAAAGGATGCCTTGAATTCTGAATCGACGGAGGGCATCGGCAAGCCTAGTAAGATAGCCAATGCCGTCTCTCAATCGATTCGTCATGTCAACGAATCAGACATCCCTGACTCGGGTATCCAATACGACTTACCCCAAGGTCGTAGCCGCCAAGCGATGGAACACTACCTTGGGGTCTTAAATCAAGCTAAGCGAGATGAGCTCGCTCGCCTAATTGGTGTCGATCTCTATATTTAGTGGTGTGTTTTTGGCCCGCTATCGCTAGATTGAACGCCGCTATCTGTATCACTATTGCCCGTAACGTCGTCGGCATGACTGTTGTCTGCATGATTACCGTCATCGCCTTGATAGTTTTTGGGTGGTGGGGTCCAGCTTCTCTCAGATTGATCGCTACTAGAATGCTTGTCATGATGCAAAGCTTGTTTCAGTGTGTCTTCAAATTGCATGAAGAGTTTACGGTAGTTATTGTCAAAACGTTCGCCTTCAGAATTATCAGACCACGCGGCATATAACGCATCAGAGGCTCTTTCTTCCGTCGTGATATAAGCGGTTTTTTGCTGCTCGGCTCTAAATGGATGAGTGCCCAGCTTTTTCAATGCCGATGCGCCCATTTCTAGCGCACTGTGAAAGGTTTCTTTTTCAACGTAATTCGCTCCCGCTTCACGCAGCATATAGGCGTCACGTCGATCAAAGGCACGAGCTAGAATGGTTAGATGCGGGTAGGTATGCCTTAAATACTTTACCAGCTCGACTGAGGTTTCTGTGTTGTCCATGGCCACGATAAATAGGCGCGCTTCTTCTACGCCTGCGGTCTGAAGTAAGTCGGTGTTGGTGGCATCACCATAGTAGGCTTTCATTTTCAGTCTACGTAACACATCGATGGTGGATGACTGGTAATCCAACACCACAGTAGGGACTTGGTTGCTAATTAGTAACCGGTTGACGACTTGGCCAAATCGCCCCATTCCGGCAATGATGACGCTGCCTGTTTCTTCAATGACATCATTTTCTCGATTGTTCGAGGAGTCGACAAATTTCGGTAGAATGACTTTGTCGAACACAATGAATAGGCCCGGCGTCAAAAACATCGATAGTGCTACGACCATCGACAAGGTTTGAGCAAGCTGCGCTGGTAAGACATGATTTTGCACGGTGAAACTCAACAGTACGAAACCAAATTCACCCGCTTGAGCGAGACTGAGTGAAAACAGCCATCGATCACTGGCTCTGATGCCAAATATGACACTTAGTATCAGTAATACGAGCGCCTTCACTAGCATGACGCCTAGTGTGATCGCGAATATTTGAAAGAATTGGCTGGTGAATATCGAGAAGTTGATACCAGCGCCGACTGTGATAAAAAATAAGCCCAGTAATAGCCCTTTGAACGGAGCAATGTTGGATTCTAATTCGTGTCGAAATTCACTGTTTGCTAAGACAACCCCTGCCAAGAAAGTGCCAAGTGCTGGTGATAGTCCAACTAAGCTCATGAGGGCAGCAATCCCCACGACCAGCATCAAAGCGGTTGCCGTAAAGATCTCTCTGAGACCTGATTTTGCGACAAAACGGAACAATGGTCGGCTGGCATAATGTCCACCGACAACCAGAAAACCGATGGCACTGAGGATGACTAAGCCGTAGCTCCATCCCGGCAATCCAGCGACTAGGCTTAAGTTTGCGTGCTCTTGTGACGCACTTTGCATGGCTTGCTGCGCTTTTTCTATCAGACCAGGAAGCGCGAGAAGCGGAATAAAGGCGAACATAGGTATAACGGCGATGTCTTGGAACAGTAGGACTGAAAACGCATTTTTGGCACCGTCAGTTTTAGACAAGCCTTTTTCGCCGAATGTTTGCAGCACGATGGCAGTCGAAGATAGAGAAAAAACGAGTCCAATCGCGAGCGCAATACTCCAAGGCTGGTGAAACCATGTTGCGATGGCCATTACCGACGCGGCGGTTAACACGACTTGCAGCCCACCAAGGCCAATCAACCTATTTTTCATTGCCCACAGCATTTTCGGCTCGAGCTCTAAACCCACGAGAAACAACATCATGACCACCCCAAACTCGGCAAAATGTTGAATAGTGTTAGTTTCTTCTCCTACAAGGCCAAATACTGGGCCAATAATCACGCCAGCTATCAAGTATCCCAATACGCTGCCAAGCCCTAGGCGTTTGGCAATTGGCACCATGATGACCGCTGCAGACAAGTAAACAAAGGCTTGTAGAAAATAATCGGTCACTGGGTGGACTCCTTCATGATAGGGGAAAGATCGGTGGTGATCTTTTTGCGCTGCCTCGCGGCATTGAGATCCACTTGATCGGATATTAGCGCTTCAAGTAGCCGCTGATACCGTTCAGCGTGTACTTGTACCCTTTGTTCTTCAACTGCAGTCCTTGAGCCAAATAATACTAAGGGCGCGATATAGGTCATGCCAGTCAAAGACACCATTTGTTCTATAGGTTGCAAAAAGTCAGCTAACGTAAAGTGATTATTTCCCTTTGCGCAGTAGGCCTCTTCTTTACCGCCTGCAGTAATCGAGCATAGAAAAGTTTTTCCGTGTAGCTTGTTGCCGCCTTCGCCATAGGCAAAACCATACTCAAGCACTAAATCCTGCCACTCTTTGAGTAGTGAGGGTGTTGAGTACCAGTATAAAGGGAACTGAAAGATAATGATGTCGTGATCAAGTAAACGCTGTTGTTCTCGATTTATATCGATATTGAAACGGGGATATTCAAAATAGAGATCGACGGTTGTGACCCCCGGAACTTGATTTGCCGCTTGAAAAAGAGGCACGTTCACTTCGGATTTGTGGTGAGAAGGATGAGCAAAAAGAAGGAGAACTTTCTTTTTCGTCATAAACTGGTTTCCTATGGCAAAGGGTAGGTGGGGTTACTCTTTTAAGGTTATAGTGTACAGCGTGAGTCCAGTCGCAACAACGAGGTGACTATGTATGACATTAGACTAAAACGGTTTGTACTGATTGCTTTTATAGTGTTGTTGTCAGCTTGTGCGGCGTTACCCCCAAGCTTGCAGACTAACGCAGACCCTGTAGTGACCGATTATTCTGCATGGCAGGCGAGTGATGACCAAGGTGGACGGACAGTTAGACTCGGAGGAGTGGTTGCCAGTGTCCGAAATATGGCAACGAAAACTCGTATTGAAGTGGTGAATTTGCCTATCAATTCATTGGGGCAGCCAGATCTTTACGCTGAGCCATCTGGGCGCTTTATTGCTTATGTCCGTGGTTTCGTTGACCCGGTCATGATGGCCAAAGGGCGTCTTGTTACGTTTCTGGGAACAAGCGAGAAACCTGAAGTCGGGAAAGTGGGCTACTACACCTATCATTTCCCAGTAATGGAAGCCTCTGGGTATCATTTATGGCGAGTCGCATCGGTGGTAACTGGGTATGATCCATTTTTGTCGCCTTGCTTTGGGGAGCGGTGCGGATACCATCACCGAATAAAATATAATCAAGTCGTGTTGGAGTGACTATGACAATTAGGTCAGAGCAGTATTCGTTAAACAATATATCCGTTGCCTCGCTTGAAGTTGGCGACGCGAAACTTGCCCACACCTCTGTCGTCTTTTTACATGGTTGGCTTGATAATTCAGCCACTTTCACCACGACCTTAATTGAGTTGCACGCATTAGCCCCTGAACTGCATTTGTGTGCCATCGACTTGCCCGGGCATGGATTATCTTCCCATAAAGCGGCGGGCCACTATTACCCCTTCCACGACTATATTGACGATGTGTATCAATTCATTCAGCAGCTGAACCCAAAGAAATTGGTTATCGTAGGTCACTCTCTGGGCGCTCTAATTGCTAGCGGTTTTTGTGCGGCCTTTCCTGAGCGCGTCGCGGGGCTAGTGCAAATCGAGGGTTTTGGCCCTTTAGCCGAGGATGAGGTGCAAAGTGTAAGCCGTTTGAGGCAGGGGGTATTGAGCCGACAACGAATTAGCCAAAAACCCGTCCGCCATTTTCCGAATGTTCAAACCGCTATAAACCGCCGTGCAAAAGTAAACAACTTGGCATCAGATCTGATAGCGCCAGTGGTAAAAAGAGGTACGGTAGATAAAGGAGGGGCAGTGTACTGGCGTCATGATCGAAAGTTGCAATCTGATTCAATATATCGAATGTCGCCTACTCATGCTCGCGCTATATTATCCGCTATTGTTTGTCCCCAGCTGATCATATTAGGTGAGCAAGGTTATCAGGAACTAAAGGCCGTGTGTGACGAGATTATGAACGAACAAATCCACTGGAGTGTGATTCAAGGTGGGCATCACTGTCATTTAGAGTATCCTAATAGAGTATCTAGTCTAATTCTTGGTTTGGTTAACAAAATTTAAACATCTGTTTGATTGTTTAGTGATACACCTAACTGACTGTGTTTTAATTATCAAAATGTTATGGGCAAGTTGTTGGGTAACTTTTTATTAACCTTTTCGCTGGTGATAAGAAGTTACTTGACTATGAAGACGCAGCCTAGATTAGGTGAACCAATAAATTTTTAAAAACGGAGCGCGAACGTGACTAAACCTTGGCTTTCTCAATACCCGAGTGACGTACCTGAGTATATCAATCCAGATCAATACTCTTCTCTTGTCGATATGTTTGAACAGGCGATCAAGAGGTATGCTGATCAACCTGCGTACGTCAATATGGGCACAGTGATGACGTTTCGCAAATTGGAAGAACGAAGCCGAGCGTTTGCTGCATATCTGCAAAACGATCTTAAGTTAAATAAGGGCGATCGAGTTGCTTTGATGATGCCAAATTTATTGCAATACCCCGTCGCTCTGTTTGGGGTGTTGCGAGCAGGCTTGGTTGCGGTCAACGTTAACCCTCTTTACACTGCACGTGAATTAGAACATCAACTGAACGACTCTGGTGCAAGTGCCATTGTTATCATCTCTAATTTCGCCAAAACACTAGAGCAAGTGGTCGATAATACGCCAGTCAAGCATGTAGTGCTGACGAGCTTAGGGCAGATGCTACCAAGAGCAAAAGGGACCTTGGTCGACTTTGCGGTAAAATATGTGAAAAAATTGGTGCCTAAGTATCACCTCCCTGGCGCTGTTTCGATGAGAAAAGCGCTGAAAGTCGGCCGTAAGCTGCAATACGTGAAGCCTTTTTTGAATGGACAAGATATTGCCTTTTTGCAATACACGGGTGGAACGACAGGTGTCGCGAAAGGGGCGGTGCTTACACATCGCAACATGGTCGCCAATGTTATGCAAGTCAAGGGCGCTTACGGTTCAATGCTGATATCAGGCAAAGAAAATGTAGTCACGGCTTTGCCTCTGTACCATGTGTTTGCTCTGACGGTGAACTGCCTATTGTTCATTGAATATGGCGGTCGAAATTTGCTTATCACTAACCCAAGAGACATTCCGGGCTTAATTAAAGAAATTAAAAAGTTCCCACTAACGGCGCTCACTGGAGTGAACACTTTGTTCAACGCATTGGTCAACAATGAAGACTTTTCGGAAGTGGATTTTTCTGCATTGAAGCTGTGTGTTGGTGGCGGTATGTCAGTGCATCGTTCTGTCGCGGAGCAGTGGAAAAAAATCACTGGGGTTAACTTATTAGAGGGCTATGGACTCACCGAGTGCGCGCCGCTAGTTTCTGCCTATCCGCACGACCTTAAAGACTATAACGGCACTATTGGCCTGCCAGTGTCGTCCACTGATATACGTATTGTGGATGACGCTGGGACACCGCTACCATGGGATAGCGAAGGTGAATTGCAGGTGAAAGGGCCACAAGTTATGCAAGGTTACTGGCAGCGCAGTGAAGCGACTAAAAAAGTGCTCGATAGTGAAGGCTGGCTGTCGACTGGCGATATCGTTCGGTTTGACGATGAGGGCTTTTTGAAAATCGTCGATCGCAAAAAAGATATGATCTTAGTTTCCGGCTTCAACGTGTACCCGAACGAGATAGAAGATGTGGTGGCAATGCACGATAAAGTGTTGGAAGTTGCAGCTATCGGACAACCTCACGTAGCCTGCGGCGAAGTCGTCAAGCTATATGTGGTTAAATCGGATCCGAATTTAGATGAAAATGAGCTATTGGCTCATTGTCGAAAATATCTAACAGGTTATAAAGTGCCGAAAATTATTGAGTTTCGCGACGAGTTGCCAAAATCTAATGTCGGAAAGATTTTACGACGAGTACTCAAAGAGCAAAATGATAGTTCGATGAAGACAAGCACGGTAAAGAAAAGCGCTTGATGGCTCTCTATTAGCCTCATCATGAAGAACAGCGATGGCCAAGGACGG
Organism: Vibrio profundum; assembly: GCF_050337555.1. Lineage (NCBI taxonomy): Bacteria > Pseudomonadati > Pseudomonadota > Gammaproteobacteria > Vibrionales > Vibrionaceae > Vibrio > Vibrio profundum. Next base: position 103,726 of record NZ_JAKJTA010000013.1, on the reverse strand, counting down.
CCAAGTTTGAATCTAGTCATGAATCAAGTAAATTGACAGGCACGACAGGAGCATTGGTGGTAGTATGCCTGCTACTCAAAATTTAATGCTATACCCAGAATGGAACTTTAGTGGACTATCAGATAATAACAACACATTCACAGCTCGATGAGGTTTGCCAGCAAGCTCGCGCTAGCGATGTCGTGATGCTTGATACCGAATTTGTTCGAACGCGAACCTTTTACCCTCAGCTTGGTCTCATCCAACTATTTGATGGAAATACACTGTCTTTGATCGATCCGTTAGAGATTGAGGATATGACTCCGTTCGTTGGATTACTGCAAGATACTTCTACCTTAAAAGTATTGCATGCTTGTGGTGAAGATCTGGAAGTCTTTCAAAACGCCTTTGGTTGCGTGCCTTTCCCTATGGTCGATACACAGATCATGGCCGCGTTTTTGGGCTACGGATTGTCGACTGGATTTGCCGCTCTGGTTAAAGAATTTATTGGTGTAGAACTGGATAAAAGTGAGTCCCGAACCGATTGGACGGCTCGACCACTGTCGCTCAGCCAACTTGAGTATGCAGCGGCTGATGTACATTACCTAATGCCATTGTATGAGCAGTTACACTCTAAAACGAGTGAAGCTGGTTGGTGGGATGCAGCGCAGCAAGAGAGTGATTTGTTGGTCAAAAAGCGCATCCGCGAGTTTGATGTAGACAATGCTTATTTAGAGATAAAAGGTGCTTGGCAGTTAAAGCCTCGTGAGCTCGCTATCCTTAAACCTCTAGCAACTTGGCGCTATCAAGAAGCAGTAAAGCGCGATCTAGCATTGAATTTCGTGTTTAAAGAAAGTGAATTATTGTTAGTCGCGAAGCTTAGCTTAGTCGACGGGCAGAAAATGCAGGCGGAAGGCATTGATTCTCGTACAGTACGTCGTCACGGCACAAAAGTGGCGGCTATGGTTAAGCGTGCGAAAGGAACATCAGCCGACGAATATCCACAACCCATCGAACGTTTAATGGATAGGTCTGGCTATAAACAGCTGTTTAAACAGCTGAAAGACGAAGTTAAGTTAGTGTCGAACACATCGGGGTTGACGACTGAATTTCTAGCGTCTAAAAAGCAGTTAAACCAGCTATTAAGCTGGGTATGGAAAAAGCAACGCGATCCCGCTCAGTTACCCGATCTAATGCAAGGCTGGCGCCTAGTATTACTTGGCGAAAAACTGAATAAGCTTGTTTAATAGATAAATGATAAGAGAGCAATCCATGCTCTCTTACTTACAATCTAATTATCACATAATCTAATTGTCACCCAGTCTATTTATCGTCGTCGGGTAGGGTTACATTCAGTTCTAACACTGAAATATCGTCTTCCTTATGTTCAAACGACAGATCCACCATCGACGGCTCCACAGCAACATACTTGCTAATGACTTTAAGAATATCCTCTTTAAGCTGGGGCAAGTAGTTTGGGGCCGGATCATCGGCGCTGCGGCGCTCGGCAACAATAATTTGTAGACGCTCCTTCGCTAAACTGGCTGACGGCTTTTTTTGTTGCCGAAAAAACTCGAGTAGTGCCATTCCCTGTTAGCCTCCAAATAGACGTTTAAAGATTCCTTTCTTCTGCTCAGTCAAAAAGCGGAAGTCAATTTGTTCACCCAATAAACGCTCAATGGTATCGCGGTACGCCATACCTGCATCAGACTCATCGTCGAAGATCACAGGAACCCCTTTGTTTGAAGCATTCAGTACCGCTTGGCTTTCTGGGATCACGCCTAGTAGAGGGATATGTAAAATCTCTTCAACGTCTTCCACACTGAGCATTTCGCCTTGAGTCACTCGCACTGGGTTATAGCGGGTGAGTAACAAATGTTGCCTAACCGGTTCTAAACCTTCTTCGGCACGTTTTGATTTTGAATCGAGAATGCCGAGGATTCGGTCTGAATCACGAACTGAAGAGACTTCAGGGTTGGTGGTGATGATTGCTTCGTCGGCGAAATACAGCGCCATCAGAGCTCCTTGCTCTATGCCTGCTGGTGAGTCACAGACGATAAAATCGAAACCCATTTCGTCGAGTTCGTCGAGTACCTGTTTCACGCCTTCTCGGCTAAGTGCATCTTTATCTCGTGTTTGCGAAGCCGGGAGGACGAACAAGTTCTCGGTGCGTTTGTCTTTAATGAGGGCTTGGTTCAATGTCGCCTCACCATTGATGACATTAACAAAGTCATAAACAACGCGGCGTTCGCAGCCCATGATAAGATCTAGGTTACGCAGGCCAATATCAAAATCGATCACTGCGGTCTTCTTACCTTTCAAAGATAAGCCTGAGGCAATTGCTGCACTTGATGTGGTTTTGCCTACGCCACCTTTTCCTGATGTGACAACAATAATGCGTGCCATATTGTTTTCCTTATATTTATTAGATAGTGAGGATGTCAAAGTGCAAGGTGTCATCAGACATACTTAACATAACTTTCTTTTTCCATAACTCACTGTCAATTTGATCGCTTAACCAATAGTTTCCTGCAATAGAAACCAGTTCAGCTTGTAAATCGTGACAAATAATCTTGGCTTCTTTTAAGCCGCTTGCGCCAGCGATCGCTCGCCCGCGCAGGGTTCCATGAATATGAATGGAACCGTCAGCGATGACTTCTGCACCAGCGCTGACATGGTTTAATAGCACTAAGTCGGAGTTTTTTGCATAGATTTGCTGGCCTGAGCGCACGGGAGTACGAATCACCTTGGTGGGCGATAAGTTGATTGGCGCTTTTGGCGGTGGTTTACTCGACGACATGATGGCAAAGCCTACATCGGATGCTAAGGATTGTGCTTTCTTACTCTTAGCTCCTGTAATTCCCACTGGGATCAGCCCTGCGCTTTGTATGCCTTGTTTTAGTTGTGAAAAGTTAATTTCTCCGTCGACTTGAGCAATATTGATAACTACTGGTGCCGAAGTGAAAAAGCTGGGAGCTTGCTCCACTTTTTGTGTGAGAAATTGGATAGACTGCTCTACATCGTTGTCTGACAAGTGAAGCACAGACAACGTAAAGCTACTTCCCTTTAAGTCAGGTGTTTGTGACATTTATTTGCTGGCCTCAATAACCTTTGCTGCAATCAATAGAACATTATCTGAAATTATACTTATCATGTTATATTCCCCGTCATAGCTCAGCAAGTTATCTAGCCACTAATTGAGTGACTTAGGCGAAAAAATAGCTAAACATTTACGAAATTCACTTTTTATTAAGAGAATTGGTACAATTTAACCAAATTTTAAAGGCTCTCTATGCTCTGTTCTATTTATAAAAGCACCAAGAAAGAAGGCGCATATTTATATCTACCGAAGAAAGATGATTTCTCACAGGTCCCTGACACTTTAATGCAGATGTTCGGCAAACCTATATTTGTCATGGTGATTAAGTTGGAGGGGAGAACGCTGGCGCAAGTCGATATAGAAAAGGTCAAAGAATCTCTTGGCAAAGACGGCTTTTTCTTGCAATTGCCACCGCCACCGGAAAACCTATTGGATAGTTATAAGAAGCAAAAAGCACAACGTAACCAATCGGAATAACTTTATCGAGTAAATTGCTCAAGGAGGGCAATTTGAAAAAACTACTCACGTTAGTATTAGGTTTAGGGATCGCAACGTCTGCGCTGGCACAAGATGTGAGCTTTGAGCAGTATGTTGAAGGCCTAAAAAAAGAGGCGCGATCGGATGGTATCTCTGAACAGGTAGTCACAGACGCGTTTAAAAACGTGAAATATATGCCTAGAGCAGTAAAAGCCGATCGCAATCAACCAGAGAAGCGCTTGACGCTTGACGAGTATATCCCCAAGGCAGTGCCGGCTTGGAAAGTTGCTCAAGCTAAGAAATTGTATAAAAAATATTACCCAGAGCTAAAAAAAATTAGCGACAAATATGAGGTTCAGCCTCAATACATTGTTGCGCTTTGGGGAGTAGAGAGCAATTTCGGTAAATTTACTGGTCGATACAATGTCATTGATGCTCTGTCGACTATGGCCTACGACGGTCGCCGAGAAGCCTTTTTCCGCGGTGAAACTATTGCCGCTTTAAAAATACTGCAGCAGGGGCATATTGATATTCAAGATATGAAAGGCTCTTGGGCTGGCGCGATGGGGCAATGTCAATTTATGCCAAGTTCTTACTTAGCCTATGCCGCGGATGGCAACGGCAATGGCAAAAAAGACATCTGGCATTCACCAGAAGATGTGTTTGCATCCACGGCGAACTATTTGCACAAATCTGGCTGGGACGATACGCATACATGGGGAAGGCAGGTGCGCTTGCCAAAAGGCTTTGACGCCAAGTTAGCAGGCAGAGAGGAATCGAAATCGAAACTTTTAAGCGAATGGCGTAAGCTCGGCGTCACTGAGTATGATGGTAAAGCGCTACCAAAACTCGGTGATAAAGACATTAAAGCTTGGTTGGTCGTCCCGGATGATGTCAAAGGCAGAGTCTATTTGGTGTACAACAATTACCAAGTGCTTATGAAGTGGAATCGTTCTTATTATTTTGCGACGGCGGTGACCCACCTTGCGGATGCGATTAAATTTGATCCGGTTCAATAGCCAGTGATTCTTGCCTATGATGAACGGCCAAATACGAACAAATAAATAGAAAAAGGCTCCGTAAAACGGAGCTTTTTTATTGGGTTGTATTACCAGATAGAGTTTATTTTTTTGTATGAAATTGCTCGCAGGCGATCATGGTATTTTCAATGAGACTTGCAACGGTCATTGGGCCAACACCACCCGGTACAGGAGTGATAAAGCTCGCATTGTCTTTAGCAACATCATATTCCACATCGCCAACTAACTTACCGGATTCCAATCGGTTAATACCAACATCAATGACAACAGCCCCTTCTTTGATCCACGCCCCTGGGACAAAATTAGGCTTACCAACGGCCACCACCACGATGTCGGCTTGACGTACATGACTCTCTAGATCTTTGGTGAATCGGTGACAGGTCGTGGTTGTACAACCAGCTAGCAGTAGTTCTAACGTCATCGGTCTGCCGACAATATTCGATGCACCGACCACAACGGCATGTTTGCCACGCAGTTCAATATTGTATCGCTCAAGCAGGGTGATTATTCCCTTAGGTGTGCAAGAACGTAGTTTTGGCATGCGCTGTGCCAATCGGCCGACATTATATGGATGAAAACCATCAACATCTTTTTCCGGAATAATACGTTCTAGAACATGTGTGCTATCGATTCCAGCAGGAAGAGGGAGCTGAACTAATATACCGTCAATTTCAGGGTTAGTATTAAGCTCGTCGACGAGTTGTAAAAGCTCAGCTTCGGTAGCATTTGATGGTAAGTCATAAGACTTTGATAAGAAGCCAACTTCCTCACAGGCGCGGCGCTTGCTGCCTACGTAGACTTGAGAGGCAGGATCTTCTCCTACCAATATCACTGCAAGGCCAGGCGCACGCAGCCCAGCTTCAGTGCGAGCTTTTACTCGAGCAGCAACTTCAGAGCGGACAGTTTGAGAAATTAATTTTCCGTCGATATTTTGGGCAGTCATGACTTTCCTTCAGATAGGTGGCCAACAAATTCGCGCGCATTGTCGCAAAAAAAACAGTTAACATCCATAGGCAAACGTTTGCTTTGTTGTTAAATTGAACGCTTTTATTGGGTTAGTGCTTTTTTTAATCACTTGAATCAAATTCTTATATAAAGGCATTGATTTAACGATTTCAATTCGTATAATTCATCCCTGTAGCGCGCCCTTAGCTCAGCTGGATAGAGCACGTCCCTTCTAAGGATGTGGTCGAAGGTTCGAATCCTTCAGGGCGTGCCATATTAAGAAACCCTCTAGACTCAATGAGTTTAGAGGGTTTTTGCATTTTTATATACCGACAAAATAGTGATGCGATAGGTTCGGCACAGTTTTCCTTAAACTCACTTTTCCCGAAACATACGTTTCTCAAAGCACCGCTTTGCGAATAATCGTGTCCAAAAATATCGTTGCCTCTAAGTAGGGGGAAAACCACGCCGCATTCTTGGTTGCCGTGAGGACTTGCCTTTAGCAATCGGGAGCCATGCTGGTTGGAAGCGTCAACGCGTTTTTGCCGCAGGTATGCTATTTTGTCTAAATGGATAGATAGTTAATTAGGTGGTATATGTCTATTTGGGACGCGTTGCCAATCACGAATCGATACTCGGGCCTGTCGAAGGCATTTTATACTTTAGTATCTCCTCAGCCCTTAGATAATCCTCGTTGGTTGATCTGGAATAGTGCTTTAGCGGCATCGTTTGGGTTGCCTGCTGAAAGTGAGTTGCCTGAGGGTTTGTTATCCGAGTTGGATGGTTCTGCTTTACCGTCACAGTTTTATCCTCTTGCAATGAAATACGCTGGCCACCAATTTGGATCGTATAATCCAGATTTAGGCGATGGTCGTGGGCTGCTATTGGCGGAGCTAGCAGACAAAGAGGGCACGGTTTACGACATTCATTTGAAAGGGGCAGGAATGACGCCCTATTCACGTATGGGTGATGGACGAGCCGTTTTACGATCCACCGTCCGTGAATACTTGTGCAGTGAAGCGATGGCGGCACTGTCGATACCAACCACGCGCGCTTTAGCCATTATTGATAGTGATACTCCGGTGTACCGAGAAACCACAGAGCGGGGTGCACTGCTGATAAGGTTAGCGGAAACGCATATACGTTTTGGCCATTTTGAGCATTTTTATTACACCAACCAAATAAGTGAGCTGACGCTTCTCGCCGACAAAGCGATTGAATGGTGCTACCCGCAATGTCAAGGAACCCCGCAGCCCTACGCCGCTTTACTGCTTAATATTGTAACCAAAACAGCCGAAATGATTGCCCAGTGGCAAGCGGTTGGGTTTGCTCATGGGGTGATGAATACCGACAACATGTCTATCCTAGGCCATACTTTTGATTACGGTCCATTTGGCTTTCTCGATGACTTTGAGCCTAACTACATTTGTAACCACTCAGATTTCCAAGGGCGATATGCTTTCAACCAACAGCCAAGTATCGCGCTATGGAACTTATCTGCTTTGGCGCAGAGTTTATCCCCATTGATCAGTAAACAAGACATTGACTTTGCTTTGCAACAATTTGAGCCTCTATTTATCAAACACTATCGCCATATTATTGGAGCCAAGTTGGGCTGGGCAGAACATCACGAGGGTGACAGTAAACTGATCAACGACTTATTTGCTCTGTTGACACAAGACAGTGTGGATTACACTAATTTCTTTCGCTTGTTGTCCAACCTAGATGAGCAGGGTACCCAGCCAGTTTTGGATCTGTTTGGTAGCCAGCAAGCGTGTACTCAGTGGTTAGAAAATTATCAAACTCGCTGCTTGCTTGAACATCCAGGGAAAGATAATTACACAGTAGCCCAAGATCGCTGCGTAGAAATGAGGCGGCGTAATCCCAAGTATATTTTGCGCAATTACTTGGCGCAGCAAGCCATTGAAAAAGCGGAACGTGGCGACTACCAAGAACTGCACCGATTAAGCGCTTTATTGGCACGTCCTTATGATGAACATTCAGAATTCTCACACTATGCTTCCGCTCCGCCAGATTGGGGCAGAAAGCTGGCGATAAGCTGCTCCTCTTGATACATGCATAGGTACGCGAGCCACTAAGGCTGTTGAGCCCATTGATGAATCTTTTCTAACACTAAGTCTCGGTTGATAGGCTTAGTGAGGAAGTCATTCATGCCTGCATTGAGGCAATCTTGTCGGTCGGACTCCATAGCATTGGCGGTCATCGCGACAATCGGAATCATCTCGTAAGTGCTGCCCGCTTCTCCTCGTCGAATACAGCGGGTAGCTTCGTAGCCATCCATTTCTGGCATTTGACAGTCCATGAAGACTAGGTTGATCGCGCTTTGTTGGTTAAGGATCTCCAACGCTTCCCTTCCGTTTTCGGCTAAGACTATATCGACATCAAATTGATTAAGGACTCCTTTGATGACGACTTGGTTAACTCGATTATCTTCAACCACCAGTACTGTGGTGCCTTCTTTCACACTTTTTTTCTCAGTTTGGTTTTCTTCTGGTTTTAAGCTGGTGAGGTAGCTTCGAGTCACCAGTGCTCCGTTCTCGAACCGTTCACTTGCAATCACGTTGAGAGCATTAAATAAATCGGATGTAGTCGCAGGTTTGGCGAAATAGCCGCTAAAACCGACTCGTCTGAATTCTTCATGGTTGGCGATGCCTTCCATAGACGTCATCATTATTAGCCGCGTCGAATGAAATTTTTCATGGGTTCGGATAGATTCACATAGCTCAATACCATCACATTCAGGCATTTGCATATCAAGAAAAGCGATATCATAAGGACGTTCTGAATTGAGTGCCGCTTCGAATCTTTCTAGCGCCAATATATGCCCATCAGCTTGTTCGGTATAAGCACCCCAGTGCTCTAATTGTTTGGAGAGCACTTCGCGGTTTACGGCATTGTCGTCGACAATCAAGACTGATAGCTGACTAATGTCTACTTGCGGGATGACTTGTTCTGAGCGATTGGATTTGTCGAGCGTTATCGTAAACGAAAACTTACTTCCAGAGCCGGTTTGGCTTTCGACATAAATATCCCCCCCCATTAATCGGCAAAGCTTTTTAACTATTGCTAAGCCGAGACCAGTACCGCCATATTTGCGAGTGGTAGATGCGTCCACTTGGCTAAATTTGTCAAAAAGGTTAGTGAGCTTATCTTTAGGTATGCCTATGCCACTATCGGATACCGAGCCTTCTAAACACCAGCGATGGTCTGGTCTTTCTGATAATTTTGCGCTAACAACAACCTCTCCTTTTTCGGTGAATTTAATCGCATTGCTGATTAAGTTGGCGAAAATCTGACGAATACGACTGCTATCGCCAACTAACATTGATTCACTGACTTCAATGGTATCCAGTACTATCTCTACGTTAGGGTTCGAAAGGTTTGCGGCAGCGGATTCACAAAAATCGCCCAACAAACGATGCAAATCAAAATGGTGCGCTTCTAATTCAAGTTTGTTGGCTTCGATTTTAGAGAAATCAAGAATGTCATTGATGATGTGGAGCAAAGATTCAGCGCTGTTGTGCGCCAAATAGGCTTGGTGCTTTTGTGAGCTTGACAGTTTGTTGTCCATCAATAGCTCAAGCATACCAATTACGCCGTTCATTGGCGTACGGATTTCGTGACTCATTACTGCTAAAAACTCACTTTTTGAGCGCGCCGCTTGCTCGGCTTCTTCTTTCGAGTCAATGAGTGCTTGTTCTGCTGCTTTGGCGGTAGTGATATCTTTGATGATGCCAGAAAAAATGACATCACCTTCTGTTTCTACATTAGCGATAGAAAGGATGATGGGAAAGCGTTCGCCATTTTTTCGGATTGCGGTAAGCTCCCGTCCTAATTTACCCTGAGCATTCCTGATACCGATGATTTTAGACTCACTGGTTTTGCAAAAATGGTCAATATAGGATTGGTGCTCAACTGCAACGTAGGGTTCCATTAAAGTCTCAACCGAGTTGCCTACTATTTCTGCCTCGGTGTAACCAAATATATTTTGCGCGGCTTGATTAAACGACAGCATTCGTCCGTTTCTATCTATGGTGATAATTCCATCTGCGGCGGTGTCTAAAATAGCACTGAGTTTTCGGGTCACAAGTGATTGTTCTGATATTGCTTTTTGCTTTTGACTTATTTCTTGGTCTAGACGCTCAATTGACGTGGTTTTCCGTTTTAATTGCCGAGATAAATCATTGATTGATTTTGATATAGTGGACACTTCGAGCGTGTTTGAATGTGGAATAACATAGTCTAATCCTTGGTGGCCGAGCTCATGAATATGCTGATTGAGTTGGAGGATGGGCCGGATAACGACTCTTCGGATTAAAGCGAACATGGAAATTGATAGCAATATAGATGCAATGGTTATGAGGGCAACAATAACCGACCGGATATCATAGGCGCTTTTTAACGCTTCTGGCTTGGAGAAAGTGACGTCCATCCGGTAGTTAGCTAAGCCTAATTGCAATAACTTATTGGCTTTCAGGATGTCGACTTCATGGTGTTGTGTTTTAACAGCGCTAACGCTAACGCTAACGCTTGAGTTATCCTCACTAGTAATTGACATGGACTGAATGGGTAAATAGGCCTCTTCCAGAGTACGCTCTGATTTGTCGAGCAATAACGTCATGGTTTGATGCCAGTCAAAAGAGACAATCACCCAGCCAATTAATTGATTGTGTTGCTTGATCGGCGCACTTACCCATTGTGAAATCGTTTCTGCTGGAGAGTTAGCAAGCATTGGGTCTCGGCTAGGCCGGCTTGTGATCACATGATCGCTTAGCAGCGGTCGGAAAGTCGGGTTATTTTCCAAGTTATCTAACAAGAAACTTTCGCCAAAAAACTTTTGACTCTTACTATTTATTGTTGAGGTTGAGAAAATATTCCCATCGTAATCAACGACCAAAATATAGTTGAGATTCGGATATTCTACTGCGATATCGTTTAATCTCGCTGCGATACCTCGGTTGACTCCACTGGATAAGATTCTCTCTAACGTTCTGTTACGCGAGGTTATTTCTGCTATAGATAGTTGCTTTTCGTTGTTTTCCTCGACTATGTTCGATAGCAGTTCTAAAGTACCATTCAATTGCTGATAGGCTGACTTCTCGATTGCAGAATGGGACATGGTCAGTGCGATGATGCCAGTGAAAAGTAAGATAATGACGGTAAGGCCTGACATCATCAATGTGACCTTTTTTAATAAAGTCATGTTCTACCTTTAGTACGGTTGGCCAATAGTGCAGCTGGTTAAGTGGCATTGATATTGTGTCTAATGCCATTGATATTGGTTGCTATCGGTGTGGTCGATCGCAATCCCCAATCGGCGGGCGCTAGCGCGGTTAATTAAAAATGTCGGTTGATCTTGCAAGTTTGATTGTAGCTGTGAAGGTTGTTGATCGTTACGCAAGATTTCGGCCGCTTTCTTACCTGACATTTTGCCAAGTGTATAAAAGTCAGCGACTGGACCAAATGTCGATCCTTGCATGATGCCTGTTTTGTTTGAGCTTAAAATAGGGATGTTTTTTTGTTCGGCAATTTGAATTAATGCTGCTTCACCACCGTTTTGCAACAAGGTGTCGGTGGTGGTGATGTACAGGTCGATGCTACTTGGTAGCGTGTTTGCTTTAGTTTTCAAATCATTCATATCTTGAGCTTCAACGTCGGTTGCGTTGATCCCTTTTCTTTTTAGCAATCGCATTAAATTGGTTGCCTGGATTTTTGAATTGGGTTCACCTTTACGATGAAAGATAGCCACATGTTTCGTTTTTGGAACGAGTTTAAAGATCAGCATAATGTGATGCTGGATCGGGACATAATTACTGGTCCCAACGAGGTTGTTTCCTGAATATTCAAACGAGTCAATCAGCCCAGAATCTGCAGGGTAGGTGACGATAGAAAAGACAATTGGTGTTGTTGCTGGCAAGGTTTCTTTAACGATCACCGTCCCTGGGGTCGTGAGAGAGTACACTAGGTCGACTTTTTGTTCTGCGAGTGTTTTAGCCGCGGCCCTTTGCGCGCTTTTATCGCTGCTAATAACACCAGAGACAAAAGTGACATCGGTAGATAAGTTAATCCCATTTTCAGCTAAACCATCTTTAAATCCTTGTACACTATCTGGATAGCCTGTCCACAACGCTAAACCAATTTTGTATGGAGGAGGCTTGGCAAAGCCCGCAGGCGCATAACAAAAACTGAATATTGCGAATGAGGCGGTGAGATATGTGAGAATAAGCCTAGCCATATCAAATCCTTATTATTAATGCGGCTTTCCATGTGTGCCACTGTTCATATTGTAGATCTTAATGCACCAGCTTTCATAGGTTGAATGCAATGTCGATTACAATAAAGTGACCTAAGTTTATTTTATGCATTTGCTTTCGCATGTGTGTTGTTGGCGTGAGACTTGAGCCATTGCGCTAAGAACCTCGCTCCATCCGCTAAGAGCAACAGCGCTAAGGACAAGTTTGCAAGAACAGTTCTCTAAGAACCGTTTTCCAAGGACAGCTTGCTAGGAATCGCTTACTAAGAACGATGGAATCGGGTGAGGGGAGGGGTAGTTGGTTTCATATCTATATTTAACAGAATGAAATACGTTGTATCTTTTTTTGGTTGTCTTGGTCAGTTGTGAATATTTTGTCGATAACCTGACGTAAAATTTACATTCTCCCGTGGTGTGAAGCGGCGAGAGGAGTTTTCGCGGCTATACTTAGATGTGAGAGATAAATGAAATGTCCAACGTAAGTGAACAAAAGATTTCTCAACAAATTATGACGGTGTAAGAGAGGGTATTAAGAGTGTTCCTTCCCACTCAATACCCTCTTCTTACGTCTGCGATTCGATGTTTTGTTTTGTGCATGTTACTCCCCCCTATTTCACTGCCCTTAACTTCAAAAATTTCCGAAAGTATAGAGGCCAAATTAGTGTGCTTGTTTATTGCCCGTTTGGCTGCTTTCATCGAAAAAATTCTCTTCTAGGCTTGAAAAAAAAATCTCTGTCCCAACTTATAAATACAATCGAATTGTTCAACTTGGGAACACCCAACTGGGATGTTGGTTGTTATATAACCTATCTGTAGCGATTGGCTCGACAGGCTAGATTAAGGTCGCTAGAATGCGGCGTCTGAATGTATTTCGAAAACTAGCCTGAATAAACGGCTTCGATCTGATTGAAGTTGTCGAGTGGATTTTGATTGGTTAGTGCCAGTTACATGGCGTTCAACTCAGTCTTAGCTACCCAAGTTCAGCGAACACAAATTTAGGGAAAGTTGCTGAAGTAGCAACTCCTTCGCTCAAAATAATATGAGCCATTTTTGAGGTTAAAATATAATGCAAGTTACTGTTGAAACGCTAGAAGGCCTAGAGCGCCGTCTTAATATTACTGTTCCTGCTGCTAACATTGAAGACACTGTTGCAGCTGAGCTACGCAAAATTGCTAAAAACCGTCGTTTCGATGGCTTCCGTAAAGGCAAAGTGCCTATGAAGATGGTTGCGCAGATGTACGGTCAATCTGTTCGTCAAGACGTAATGGGTGAAGTGATGCAGCGTCACTTTATCGAAGCAATCGTAAAAGAAAAAATCAACCCAGCGGGCGCACCAACTTTCGCTCCAGTTGAAGTAGCAGAAGGCCAAGATCTAGTTTTCAATGCAACTTTTGAAGTTTACCCAGAAGTGGAAATCAAAGGCCTAGAAAACATTGCTGTTGAAAAACCAGCAGTTGACGTAAAAGACGCCGACGTTGAAGAGATGATTGCAACTCTACGTAAGCAGCAAGCTACGTGGACTGAAGCAGATACAGCGGTTGAAGAAGGTACTCGTGCAACTATCGATTTCCTAGGTTCAATTGATGGTGAAGAATTCGAAGGCGGAAAAGCGGAAGACTTCCCACTAGAAATCGGTGCTGGCCGCATGATTCCTGGTTTTGAAGATGGCGTTATCGGCAAAACTGCGGGCATGGAATTTGATATCGAAGTTACTTTCCCAGCAGATTACCATGCTGAAAACCTGAAAGGTAAAGCGGCTAAATTCGCAATCACAGTGAAGAAAGTAGAGACTCAAGCGCTTCCAGAAATCAATGACGAGTTTGTTGCTAAATTCGGCGTTAAAGAAGGTGGTGTTGACGCGCTGCAAACTGAAGTTCGCAAGAACATGCAACGTGAGCTGACTCAAGCTGTTAAAAACCGCATCAAAGAGCAAGCTCTTGACGGTCTTGTTAAAGAAAACGAAATCGACGTACCAGCGGCGCTTATCGACCAAGAAATCGGTGTTCTACGCCAGCAAGCTGCACAACGTTTTGGCGGCAACGCTGAAGCGGCTGACCAGCTTCCACGCGAATTGTTTGAAGAGCAAGCAAAACGCCGTGTTGTTGTCGGACTGCTTCTAGGTGAAGTGATCAAGTCTGAGAAGATCGAAGCTAACGACGAAAAAGTTAAAGCGATGATCTCTGAAATGGCTTCTGCGTACGAAGATCCAACTGAAGTTATTGCTTACTACGAGCAAAACGAGCAGATGATGAACAACATGCGCAACCTAGCTCTAGAAGAGCAAGCTATTGACGCTATCATTGGTAAAGCTCAAGTTTCTGAAAAAGAAGTAAGCTTCAACGACTTGATGAACCAACAGCAGCCTGCGGCATAACAAGTATAATCTTGTGTAGAAGGTTGACTTAAGGTTAACTGTTCTGCTAACAATGGTCCGTGTGATTGTATCATCCGGACCATTTATTTTAGGGATATAAGAATATGAGCTACCAAGAAAAAAATTCAATGCCGCCAATTTTAGACGCGCTGGTACCTATGGTGGTTGAGCAAACTTCCCGTGGCGAGCGTTCTTACGATATTTATTCTCGTTTGCTAAAAGAGCGTGTGATTTTCTTGACTGGTCAAGTCGAAGATCACATGGCAAATCTTGTTGTTGCGCAATTGCTTTTCTTAGAGTCAGAAAACCCTGATAAAGACATCTTCCTTTACATCAACTCGCCAGGTGGCAGCGTAACAGCAGGTATGTCTATTTACGATACCATGCAGTTCATCAAACCAGACGTGAGCACTGTGTGTATGGGACAAGCATGTTCTATGGGTTCTTTCTTACTTGCTGGTGGTGCGCCAGGTAAGCGTTATGCGCTACCAAACTCGCGCGTAATGATTCACCAACCGCTAGGTGGTTTCCAAGGACAAGCATCGGATATCCAAATCCATGCACAAGAAATTTTAACGATCAAACAAAAGCTCAATAGATTGCTTGCCGAGCACACTGGTCAGCCTCTTGATACTATCGAACAAGATACTGATCGAGATAACTTTATGGCAGCTGATGACGCTGTTGAGTACGGTTTGGTTGATGCTGTATTGAACCGTCGCGGTGAATAATTGTTTAACGCAAATCGGTTTAATTTGATATACACTCAAATCATGACAGAGCAAAGGGTAAGAGGTTAGTGAATGACAGATAAAAACAAAGAGAGTGGTAGTAGTAAACTGCTTTACTGTTCTTTCTGTGGTAAAAGCCAGCACGAAGTTCGCAAGCTAATCGCCGGCCCATCCGTATACGTCTGTGACGAATGTGTCGACCTGTGTAACGATATCATTCGTGAAGAAATTAAAGACGTTCTACCAAAGAAACAATCTGAAGCTTTACCTACACCACGTAATATTCGTGAGCACCTTGACGATTATGTCATTGGTCAAGATTATGCGAAGAAGGTATTGGCGGTAGCGGTGTATAACCACTACAAACGTTTACGCAATGGCGATACAACGAGCGAAGGCGTTGAACTTGGTAAGAGTAATATACTTCTGATCGGTCCAACGGGTAGTGGTAAAACTCTACTTGCTGAAACGCTAGCGCGTTTCCTAGATGTACCGTTTACCATGGCAGATGCCACCACATTAACTGAAGCCGGTTATGTGGGTGAAGATGTTGAAAACATCATCCAGAAGCTACTACAAAAATGTGACTACGACGTGGCGAAAGCCGAACGCGGTATTGTTTACATCGATGAAATTGACAAAATTTCTCGTAAAGCCGAAAACCCATCAATCACGCGCGATGTGTCTGGTGAAGGTGTTCAGCAAGCATTACTTAAGCTTGTCGAAGGAACAATCGCTTCGGTTCCACCGCAAGGTGGTCGTAAGCACCCTCAACAAGAGTTCCTGCAAGTTGATACCTCTAAGATCCTATTTATCTGTGGCGGTGCTTTTTCTGGCCTAGATAAGGTGATTGAGCAACGTGTTGCAACGGGTACTGGAATTGGCTTTGGCGCTGAAGTTCGTTCAAAAGACGAAAGTCGCACCGCTGGAGAGTTGTTCGCAAAAGTTGAGCCAGAAGATTTAGTTAAATATGGTCTAATCCCTGAGTTTATCGGGCGTTTACCAGTAACAACAACATTGACTGAATTGGACGAAGAAGCTCTTATCCAAATCTTGTGTGAGCCGAAAAATGCACTAACTAAGCAATATGCTGCGTTATTCGAGATTGAAGATGTTGAGCTTGAGTTCCGTGAAGATGCGCTTCGTGCTATCGCTAAGAAGGCGATGGAGCGTAAAACAGGAGCTCGTGGTCTGCGTTCAATCTTAGAAGGTGTTTTACTTGATACCATGTATGAACTGCCATCGGCTACCGAAGTCAGTAAAGTGGTTATCGACGACTCGGTAATTAATGGTGAATCTGAACCTTTGCTAATCTATAGCAATTCAGACAATCAGGCCTCAGGCGCCGACTAAATCAGCAAATCTTTAAAGGAGGTATCAATTACCTCCTTTTTTTTATTCTTTCATTTGAATCCAACCAATTAGCCCCCATATACTGCAAATAAGATATAAGCAGAAGAGAGAAAAATATGAACTTGGAACGTTCTGAGCGTATCGAGATCCCCGTACTGCCTTTGCGCGATGTGGTGGTGTATCCGCATATGGTGATTCCATTGTTTGTTGGTCGTGAAAAGTCCATTAGTTGCCTAGAATCTGCGATGGACAACAACAAGCAAGTATTGTTAGTTGCTCAAAAGCAAGCCGAAACAGACGAACCTGAGGCGAGCGACCTATTTGATGTCGGCACGGTAGCGACAATTCTTCAGCTTCTTAAGCTACCGGATGGTACCGTTAAAGTGTTGGTTGAAGGTCAGCAAAGAGCGAAAATTAATCGCTATATTGATAGCGAGTATTTCTTAGCGGAAGCCGAATATTTAATCACGCCTGAGTTGGACGAAAAAGAACAGGAAGTGATTGTACGCAGTGCAATCAACCAGTTCGAGGGTTTCATCAAACTCAATAAAAAAATACCCCCTGAAGTCCTGACATCTTTAAATGGCATTGATGAGGCAGCACGCCTTGCCGATACCATGGCTGCGCACATGCCGCTTAAGTTAGAAGATAAGCAACAAGTGCTAGAAATCTTTGATGTCATACAGCGCCTTGAGTTCCTCATGGGGCAAATGGAATCGGAAATTGACATTTTGCAGGTCGAGAAACGTATCCGTGGCCGTGTGAAGAAACAGATGGAAAAATCCCAGCGTGAGTATTATCTGAATGAGCAGATGAAGGCTATTCAGAAAGAGCTGGGCGAAATGGACAATGCGCCAGATGAATTCGAGACTTTAAAGCAAAAGATTGAAGAGTCGAAGATGCCGGAAGAGGCGCGTGAAAAGACAGAACAGGAACTGCAAAAGCTGAAGATGATGTCGCCAATGTCTGCTGAAGCGACAGTGGTACGCAGCTACATCGATTGGATGGTTGGTGTACCTTGGGCTAAGCGTTCTAAAGTGAAGAAGAACCTCGCTAAAGCCGAAGAAATTTTGAATGAAGATCACTACGGCCTGGAACGCGTAAAAGAACGTATTTTAGAGTACTTGGCGGTACAAAATCGTATCAACAAATTAAAAGGCCCTATCCTTTGTTTAGTCGGTCCTCCTGGTGTAGGTAAGACTTCACTCGGTCGTTCCATCGCTGCCGCAACAGGGCGTAAATACACTCGTATGGCGTTGGGTGGGGTGCGTGATGAAGCTGAAATCCGTGGTCACCGCAGAACGTATATTGGTTCCCTACCAGGTAAGCTTATTCAGAAAATGTCGAAAGTCGGGGTGAAGAACCCGCTGTTTTTGTTGGATGAAATCGACAAGATGTCGTCTGACATGCGCGGCGATCCGTCTTCAGCGCTGCTGGAAGTTTTGGACCCAGAACAAAATAACGCGTTTAACGACCACTATTTAGAAGTCGATTACGACTTATCTGATGTGATGTTCGTTGCAACCTCGAACTCAATGAATATCCCCGGGCCACTACTGGATCGTATGGAAGTCATCCGTCTTTCTGGTTATACCGAAGATGAAAAACTCAACATTGCTAAGAAGCACTTGCTAGACAAACAGATTCAGCGCAATGGCTTGAAGTCTCATGAGATCAACGTTGAAGATTCAGCGATCATGGGCATCATTCGCTATTACACACGTGAAGCGGGCGTTCGAAACCTAGAACGCGAAATCTCTAAGATTTGCCGTAAAGCTGTGAAAAACATCTTGTTAGACAGTGAGCTCAAATCAGTCACTGTGAACATAGATAATTTACAGGATTACTTAGGTGTTCTGCGCTTCAACTATGGCAAAGCGGAAGAAAGCAACCGTATTGGTCAAGTAACGGGTTTGGCGTGGACGGAAGTAGGTGGCGACCTACTGACTATCGAAACTGAATCGGTATTGGGTAAAGGAAAGCTAACTCAGACGGGCTCATTGGGCGATGTGATGCAAGAGTCGATTCAAGCGGCAATGACAGTGGTTCGCGCTCGTGCGGCGAAGCTTGGCGTGAATGCTGACTTTTACGAGAAGCGTGACATTCACGTGCACGTACCTGAAGGGGCAACGCCAAAAGACGGCCCAAGTGCAGGTATTGCCATGTGTACGGCTCTTGTCTCTAGCTTAACGGGTAACCCAGTGAAAGGCGAAGTCGCGATGACGGGTGAAATTACCCTACGCGGTGAAGTGCTGCCTATTGGTGGATTAAAAGAAAAGCTTCTTGCTGCTCACCGTGGTGGAATTACTACCGTTCTTATTCCAAAAGAAAACGAACGTGATCTCAAAGAGATCCCAGATAATGTGATTGCTGACCTAAAAGTTATTCCGGTTCAATGGATTGATGAAGTACTGAAAGTCGCGCTAGTACAAGATCCTACTGGAGTAGAACTTTCGATAGAAAATAGTGATGGATAGCAAAAACTAGATAAAAGGGAAGACTGATTTGCCTTAAAAGGCTTGTCAGTCTTTTTCTGGGGAGCTAACGTTACCGACGGGGCTTGAAGCCTTGGCAGCTCTAGCCTTTGCTGATGTTGGAAACGTACATGGGACGAATTAGCTATCCCTAAATAACAACAATGGATAGCACAAAGGAGAATCGCGGTGAATAAAACTCAATTGGTCGATAAAATTGCACAAAGCGCAGATATTTCAAAAGCTTCTGCGGGTCGTGTGCTGGATGCTTTTATTGAAGCAGTAGGTGATACGTTAGAATCGGGCGATCAAGTTGCCCTTGTTGGTTTTGGCACGTTTAGCGTGCGTACTCGCGCGGCACGCACAGGTCGTAACCCGAAGACGGGTGAAGAGATTCAAATCGAAGAAGCGAAAGTACCAGCGTTTAAAGCGGGTAAAGCGCTGAAAGAAGCTTGTAACTAATCTTCCTATGAACGCTTGTGAACTTGCGAGTGACTATATACTTGCGAGTGACCATATATAGCTTGTTATAATTTATGCGCATCGTACTGATGCGCATTTCTTTTTCTGGTATTATTTCGCACATTATATTTTACCATGAAGTGGAAAGCTTCATCTCTGGAGAGCAGTCAGACATGATGGATCGATTACGCGATGGCGTGAACAGCATCGCAATAAAAGTAATACTTGGGGTGATCATTCTTGCCTTTGTTTTTGCGGGAATGGGTAGCTACCTTACCCACGGTGGGAGCAATGCAGCCGCGAAAGTAGGTAAAACTGAAATAAGCCGCCAAGCGTTTGAGCAAGCGTATCAAAACGAACGTAACCGCATGCAGTCTCAACTTGGTGATTACTTTTCTAATCTAATGGCCGATCCTAATTATGTGAATGCATTAAGAAAGTCGGTTCTTGATCGAATGATCAACAACATTTTGCTAGAGCAGTACGCGCATACTTTGGGACTCAAGGTTAGTGACGCTCAGGTACAGCACATGATTTTAACGTTGCCGGAATTTCAAAAAGACGGCAAGTTCGATCAGCAAACTTATCAAGCTTTGCTTGCACGAGCAGGTTACGCACCAGATCAATTCGCTGAATATTTGCGTAAAGATTTGTTACGTAATCAATTGCTAGGTGCGATTGAAGGTAGCAGCTTTGCTCTGAAGGGTGAGGTTGAAGCGCAGAATAAACTGATCAGTGAAACGCGTGATATTCGCACCATCACATTGTCGCCGACCGAATTTTCCAAGCAAGTGAAGCTGGACGAAAAAGATATCGCGGCCTATTACAAAGCGCATACATCTAATTTTGTCCGCCCTGCACAAGTGAAAGTCGCTTATATTGAGCTGTCAGGGAAAGAACTCAAGAAGCAGGTATCTGTCTCTGATTCTGAGGCTAAGGCCTATTATCAAGGGCACCTTGCCAAATATTCCACACAGCCTCAGCGCGAAGTTAGTCATATTTTGATTAAAGGCGACCTTGATAAGGCTAAGAAAATCCTAGCCGAATTGAACGCCGGAGCGAACTTTGCCGAATTGGCGAAAAAAGACTCGCAAGATCCAGGTAGTGCAAAAGAAGGTGGCTCACTAGGCTGGATTGAGAAAGGTGTAATGGCACCAGAGTTCGAAAAAGCGGCTTTTGCTTTGCAGAAGGTTGGTTCTCTATCAGGTATCGTGAAGACGTCATTTGGTTATCACATCATTAAACTTGATGCGCTGAAGAAATCTCAAACCAAACCGTTTAAAGAAGTTGTGGCTGAAATAAAAGCTGATTTGAATGATCAAAAAGCAGCAGATAAATTTTATCAACTTCAAACTAAGCTTGAGAAAGTGGCTTACGAATCTCCAGATTCATTAGACGCTGCAGCAAAAGCGATAGGTCAACCGATTCATACCACAGGCTTTATCACTCAAGCGGATGCGCCAAAACTGTTACAGTCTCAGACTGTGTTTCAAGCACTGATGCAACCAGAAGTCAAAGAAGATGGTATGAACTCTAAGACCATTGAAGTGGGTCCTGAAGATGTCGTTGTGGTTCGCGTAGAAGATTCACGTGAGAAAATGGTTCTGCCCCTCAAACAGGTGCGCAAACAAGTTGTGACTCAATTGTCTCTAGAGCAAGGCCAGAAGAACGCGCAAAGTTTGGCGGACAATTTAGTGAAAGGTTTGGATAAAGGTGATACTTCTTTACTTAAAAAGAATGGCTTATCTTTTTCTCCTAGTGAAGTGATTACTCGCCGCTCACCGCTTGCCCAACAAGTGTTTGCAATGGCTAAACCAGCAAAAGGCAAACCAGTTTATAGCAAAACGGGCGATCGCACTGGCAACATAGTTGTTGTTCAATTGGATAAAGTAGAGCAAAAACTTCGACCAGAATACAATGGTCAAATTGCTTCTCAGCTTAATCAACTTGACGCTCAGCAAGATCTTACCGCTGTGTTGGGTGTGTTGCGTAAAAACGCTGACATCACCGTTTCCATCGGTAATGATACGAGTCACTAAACAGTTTGATGTAATTGATAAACTCTATAGAACGGACTGCTTATGCAGTCCGTTGTTTTATCTAACGTAATGTAATGACACGGTGTGGCATGTGGGTATTCTTTTCTTTGCATCTAGCAAAGGGGGAACAAAATGCGAATGGTAAAAACGGGTTTATTATCGGTTCTGATCACATGTTTTATGCTCTTGGCGCCTCTTCCGACATACGCAAACACGTCTGTCGATAAACACGAAGGAATAGAGTTAACCGTCAATATTAATACTGCCGGACCACAGGAATTGGCCGATTTATTGTTGGGTGTTGGACTCAAAAAAGCCGAGGCGATTGTCAGCTATCGAGAGCAACACGGTAGCTTCAAGTCTGCACAGCAACTGTCTGAAGTTAAGGGGATTGGTCCTGCTACTGTGGCCAAAAATTCAAAACGAATTTTACTGTGAGTATTGGGTCACGTGACTGCTCTTCTCTGTCAAACCGATCTCTTCTGGTTGGATATTGAATTGCGGAACGTGTGCCATATTTCACCTTATACAGAACCGATTCAGGTAACCGATCGAAATTTTCTAGTGGCTCAGTTTAGTTAGTGACTAGTGTGACCAATCCCATTATAATTTCGCCAACTTAGGCCTAGGTGTATTTTCCCTAGGCCAATTCATTATGTGGGGTAGAATATGTCTTCTGAGACGGTGATTATTACTGTAGATGGGCCTAGTGGGGCTGGTAAAGGCACTTTATGCATGGCATTGGCGAATAAGCTTGGCTTTATGCTATTGGATTCCGGTGCTATTTATCGAGTGCTTGCTTTGGCTGCTATCCATCATGGCGTTGAGCTAGATTCGGAAGATGCACTTGTACCACTTGCAACGCACTTGGATGTGCAGTTTGTTGCCGAAGGTGACCTTGTGAAAGTGATCCTAGAAGGTGAAGATGTATCCAAGCAATTGCGTAAAGAAGAAACAGGGATGGCGGCATCTAAAGTTGCGGCTTTACCGAGAGTTAGAGAAGCGTTACTAAGACGCCAGCGTGCCTTTGCTCATGGCGAAGGTTTAGTTGCCGATGGTCGTGATATGGGCACTGTCGTGTTTACATCCGCCCAAGTGAAAATATTTCTTGATGCGAGTGCAGAAGAAAGGGCAAGAAGACGCTATAATCAGTTGCACGAGAAGGGGTTAAATGCTAAATTTGACGACCTTTTGGGTGAAATTCAAGAGCGAGACGATCGAGATCGAAATCGCGCTGTCGCACCATTGCGACCAGCTAATGACGCCCTAGTGTTAGATTCCACGTCGATGACTATCGACGAAGTGATAGAAAAAGCACTACAATATATCGAATCAAGCTTATCAGCTTAAATTAAGCTGGTGGGTAAGAACGTTGGTTGCAAGGATGATGACCGGCGAATTTAATAACCCCATGCGGTAGGATACCCATGGAAGTTTAATTTATTGAAGATTAAATAAATGACTGAATCTTTTGCTCAACTCTTTGAAGAGTTTCTAAACGAAACCGAATTTAAACAGGGCAGTATCGTTAAAGGTACTGTAGTTGCTATCGAGAACGGTTTCGTTCTTGTAGACGCTGGCCTTAAGTCTGAATCTGCAATCCCGGCTGAACAATTCAAGAACGCTGCTGGCGAACTTGAAGTTGAAGTTGGCGTAGAAGTAGACGTAGCTCTAGACGCTGTTGAAGATGGTTTCGGTGAAACTCAACTTTCTCGTGAGAAAGCTAAGCGTCACGAAGCGTGGATCGTACTTGAGAAAGCATACGAAGAAGCTGAAACTGTTGTTGGTGTTATCAACGGCAAAGTTAAAGGCGGTTTCACTGTTGAACTAAACGGTATCCGTGCTTTCCTTCCTGGTTCTCTAGTAGACGTACGTCCAATCCGTGACACTGCTCACCTAGAAAACAAAGAGCTAGAGTTCAAAGTTATCAAACTTGACCAAAAGCGTAACAACGTGGTTGTTTCACGTCGTGCGGTTATCGAGTCTGAGAACAGCGTTGAGCGTGATGAGCTTCTAGAAACTCTACAAGAAGGTTCTGAAGTTAAAGGTATCGTTAAGAACCTAACTGACTACGGTGCTTTCGTAGATCTAGGTGGTGTTGACGGTCTTCTACACATCACGGACATGGCTTGGAAACGTGTTAAGCACCCATCTGAGATCGTGAACGTTGGTGACGAAATCCTAGTTAAAGTTCTTAAGTTTGACCGTGAGCGTACTCGCGTATCACTAGGTCTTAAGCAACTAGGCGAAGATCCATGGGTAGCTATCGCTAAGCGTTACCCAGAAGGTCACAAGCTTTCTGGTCGTGTTACTAACCTGACTGACTACGGCTGCTTCGTTGAAATCGAAGAAGGCGTTGAAGGTCTAGTACACGTTTCTGAAATGGATTGGACTAACAAGAACATCCACCCATCTAAAGTTGTTAATGTTGGCGACGAAGTTGAGGTTATGGTTCTTGAGATTGACGAAGAACGTCGTCGTATCTCTCTAGGTCTGAAACAATGTAAAGCGAACCCGTGGCAGTCATTCGCTGAAATGCAAGCTAAAGGCGACCAAGTAACTGGTAAGATCAAGTCTATCACTGACTTCGGTATCTTCATCGGTCTTGACGGCGGCATCGACGGTCTTGTACACCTATCTGACATCTCTTGGAATGCTCCAGGCGAAGAAGCAGTACGTGAATACAAGAAAGGCGACGAAATCTCTGCAGTTGTTCTAGCAGTAGACGCTGAGCGTGAGCGTATTTCTCTTGGCGTTAAGCAAATGGAAAACGACCCGTTCAACGCTTATGTAGCTGAAAACAAAAAAGGTGCTCTAGTTAACGGTACTGTTACAGCAGTTGACGCTAAAGGTGCTACAATTGAACTTGTAGACGGCGTTGAAGGTTACATCCGTGCTTCTGAAGTATCTCGTGACCGTATTGAAGATGCGTCTCTAATCTTGAGTGTTGGCGATAGCGTTGAAACGAAATTTACTGGTGTTGACCGTAAGAATCGTGTAATCAACCTATCTATCAAAGCGAAAGATGAAGCTGAAGAGCAAGAAGCAATGGCTTCACTAAACAAAGCTGAAGACGGCGGGTTTGGTAATGCTATGGCAGATGCATTCAAGGCTGCTAAAGGCGAATAATCATAATCGCTGAAAAAGGAGCCGAAAGGCTCCTTTTTTTTTGATTTTGCCTTCTTTGATATTGAAAGGAATGAGGGAAACTATGACTAAGTCTGAATTGATAGAAAGACTCTGTACAGAGCAGACACATTTGTCAGCGAAAGAAATCGAAGATGCGGTAAAGAATATTCTTGAGCACATGGCGTCGACATTGGAAGGCGGGGACCGCATTGAAATACGTGGTTTCGGCAGCTTCTCACTGCATTATCGAGAGCCAAGAGTAGGCAGAAACCCGAAAACGGGCGATAAAGTTGAATTGGATGGTAAATACGTACCTCATTTCAAACCAGGCAAAGAACTGCGTGAGCGCGTAAATCTTCCTGGTTAAAACTTAACTAAAAATTTATGGAAAGCGGCGTACTTTGAAGGAGCCGCTTTTTTATCGTCATAATATTAAGCGTAAGCATGGTTTGTGTTGCAATTTTGCTGCATAATCATAGCGGCCAAAATCTGTTAGGGTGATGAATTATGAAAATTATAAAGATCATTGTAGTAGCAGCGCTGTTTATTATCGCTCTTGCGTTAGGTGCACAAAATCAATCTATTGTGACGTTAAACTACTTAGTAGCACAGGGTGAGTTCCACCTCTCTCTACTACTTGGAATAGTGTTCCTGCTTGGTTTCTTATTTGCATTGCTTATTTTAGGCAGTTTGCATTTGAAATTGCAATTAAGAGTCAGAAAACTAAACCGCCAACTGAAAAAACAAACTTCTGTTAATGAATCTAAAGCACCAAAAAGCAACCCTATAGAGGGTAAGGCTATTATTTGATGCTAGAGATACTCTTCTTGTTGTTGCCGCTTGCTGCTGCCTATGGCTGGTACATGGGTAACCGCAGCGCGCAACAAGACAAGCAGAAACAGTCCAACCAAATTTCCCGTCAGTACGTTACAGGACTCAACCTATTGTTATCTGAGCAATCAGATAAGGCCGTTGACCACTTTATCGAACTGCTTCAAGTTGACGAAGAAACCATAGATACCCACTTAGCTCTTGGGAACCTCTTTCGCTCTAGAGGGGAGGTCGATCGAGCGATCCGCATTCATCAAAACTTAATTTCTCGCTCTGGTTTAACCATCGACCAAAAGAATATTGCTTTACAGCAACTGGCCCGCGATTACATGGTATCGGGCTTTCTAGATCGGGCTGAAAAGATTTTTGAACAGTTGATTGACGAGCCCGATCATAAAGAAGGGGCGCTTCAACAGTTAGTAGCTATATATCAGCAGACCCGAGAATGGCATAAAGCGATTCATTATTCTTCTATGCTGGTCAAAATAGGCCGTAAGCGAATGAAGAAAACCATTTCTCACCTTTGGTGTGAATTGGGCTCTCAAGAGCAATCTGAAGGCGAGAGCAATAAGGCAATCCAATGCTATAAGCGCGCTTTAGCTGAAGACCCTATGTGTGTGCGAGCCAGTATTGAGTTGGGTAAGTTGTATTTGGAGTTTGAAAATTACAAACAAACCATAAAACATATGGAGCGGGTCTTAGATCAAGATGTCGATTTTGTCGGTGAGGTGTTACCGACGCTAGCTGACTGCTACTACCATCTTTCTCAGGAAGAAAACTTAGTGCAGTTCTTGCGAAAGTGTATTGCGAAGAAAGCAGGCGTGTCAGCAGAATTGATGTTGGCTCAGCTGGTATCTCAGCATGAAGGAACGGGCGCAGCACAAGAAGTTCTGACCCGACAGCTCGTGATAAACCCAACGATGAAAGGCTTCTATCGCTTAATTGACTACCATCTGTCAGAGGCAGAAGAGGGGCGCGCGAAAGAAAGTTTAAGTACCTTGCATAGACTCGTTGGCGAACAGCTCAAAGTTAAACCGCATTATCGCTGCCGTCAGTGTGGTTTTGCGACGCATTCATTATATTGGCATTGCCCTTCTTGCAAAGGGTGGGGCACTATCAAGCCGATTCGGGGCCTTGATGGTGAATAAAGGTAGTTTATTATTTATTATGCCGACTTAAAGCAATTAACTAAAATACAGCCTCTACGCTGTATTTTTCTTATTAAACGATGTTAGGAGATGAAATGACCGACCAAAAGGTGATCGTAGCGCTAGATTACGACAATATTACAGATGCACTGACCTTTGTTGACAAGGTAGATCCACAATCTTGCCGACTAAAAGTTGGAAAAGAGATGTTTACTCTGTTTGGTCCTGATTTCGTCCGAGATCTGCATAAACGAGGCTTTTCAGTTTTCCTTGATTTGAAATTCCATGATATTCCGAACACCTGTGCTAAAGCGGTACGTGCCGCGGCAGAGTTAGGGGTTTGGATGACCAATGTACATGCAAGTGGCGGAGAGCGAATGATGACCGCCGCTCGTGACATTTTACAACCTTATGGAGCCGATCGCCCGTTGCTTATTGGTGTGACAGTGCTGACTAGCATGGAGCACAGTGATCTTTCTGGTATCGGAATTAATTCGGACCCTCAAGAGCATGTGCTTAAGCTTGCACGATTGACTCAGCAGTCAGGCTTAGATGGCGTTGTGTGTTCTGCACGTGAAGCGCAAATGCTCAAGCAAAACCTTGGTAGTGAATTTCAGTTGGTGACGCCTGGTATTCGTCCTAGCGGCTCTGATGCGGTGGATCAAAAACGTATCATGACACCTGTCGAAGCAATGAGCGCAGGGTCAGACTATCTTGTGATTGGCCGCCCAATCACACAAGCTGATAACCCGCAGCAAGTGCTAGCAACAATCAACCAGTCTTTGCTCAGTCAATAAAGGTCGATTGTTATACGTGGTACCGTGATTAGGCGCTTTTCGAAGGTTAACCCTCAGAAAGCGCCTTTTTCGCTTATTGAGCAGCGAGGTTGGACTTAATCCTCAATGGGTTTTCCGCTGTGAAATTTGAAGTCTTCGTCTGGTGAGCGAATCAGATCCGCTTCAACTTGGCCAAAGTGGCGGATGCGATCACTGATGTCATGTCCTGCAATCTCTCTAGCCAGTGTTAAATAGTCTTCATAGTGCCTAGCTTCAGAGCGGAGCAAAGAGACGTAAAACTTACCGAGCTCATCATCAAGATGAGGTGCCAGTTTGGCAAACCGCTCACAAGAACGGGCTTCTATGTACGCACCCACGATGAGCTTGTCGACTAAAGCGTTAGGTTCATGTGTCGTCATTTCCCTGATCATTCCCTTCGCATAGCGGCTCGCGCTAATCGGCTCATAGCTAAGGCCCTTGCGGTGCATGATTTCAAGCACTTGATAGAAGTGATGGAGTTCTTCTTTGATGAGTCTCACCATTTTATCAACCAACTCTTGGCCATAGCGAGACTGAGATTTGGCAAT
Source organism: Vibrio profundum (assembly GCF_050337555.1). Taxonomy (NCBI): domain Bacteria; kingdom Pseudomonadati; phylum Pseudomonadota; class Gammaproteobacteria; order Vibrionales; family Vibrionaceae; genus Vibrio; species Vibrio profundum. The sequence goes on along the minus strand of NZ_JAKJTA010000013.1, from coordinate 76,007 downwards.
GATTGACTTTGAAATTTGGCTTTTGTCCTTCAATGACTCTAACGTACCGATGCGCCGATAAGCAAAGTCCTCATAAGGCTTGAACCATTCAAGCAGGGTATGTGCGCTATCTTTTTCAACCGCATATTTTCTAATTAAATACATGGCAGATTGCGCAGCTTTCAATTCGCAATGCAAATGATCCAGCAAAAGGATAGGTAGGCTTTCCGGTTTACGAGCGGTCTCGACCCATGAATCAGGGGTTTCGCATTGCAAAAAGTCGAGGATAGGGCGGAGCAGGGCTTGGTAATTATCAGTCATAGTACGCATTCAAAAAATAAAAGGCCGCGAAAGCGGCCTAGACAAAATTCATTATGGATTATATTACCATTTTTTCTTTTCGCCAAAGAGTGCGTCCATATCGTCCTCTTTTGCTTTTTCCTCGATTTGCTGAAGATCTTCGGCGCTTTTAGTTAAACGGGTTTGTTCTAAGTCGTCGAACATGGATTGCAGCTTCTCTCGTATCTGGTTTGAATAGGAGTCGTTTCGAGAGCTTAGAACGTCAATTCCTTTACGAAGCAGCTGAATTGCGGTGCCTGGTTGGCCGCGGCCAATCGCCTCATTGGCCCGTTTCACCACGTTCTCGATGTTGATTCGTACTTGAATGGTTTCAAGACGACTATTTTCCGTGACAAACGCTTGTGTCTCAAAGCGCCCTTTGTTGTGTTCACTGCGAACGATGTCGCGTAGGCGTTTCACTAACTTCAACATTGAGATAGCTTGCTTGTCATTTTGAGGGACTTTAAATGTGGTGCTTTCTTTTGTATCACTGGCCTGCAATTGTTCAACCTGTTGACTCATGTTCTCTTTACGCTGCGCCCACTGTTTGTTCGAGGGGTCGAGATCGGCCATATTTTCTAAGCAATCGAGAATTCTGGTATTCAGGCAAACCAGCAATTCTTTGCTGTAAGGTATGTGGTGTGCGTGGCCAATCAGTTCTTCTGTCGCGTCAATGATCGCAACATATTTTGAAACCTCTTGCCGTTTGGCGGTTTCGACTTTCATCCTGTACTGCAGCATGATGTTGTAGCCGAGCACCAACACTAGTAATACCGCAACTAAAGCTACTATTAAACCAATATTCATATATTCAATGTCTTATTTTTTAAGGCTAGATTGAGGTCTTAGGGCATCCAGCAAAGTATAAATCGAACCCAATGACTCAGTTATCTACAATCACCTATTGATTATTAATGAAAATCTGCGGATTGGACAACATTATGAGTGCTAAATTACAAAAAAATATTTGTGATTCCACTAAAAGCTCGGAGATATTGCGACCGAGACCGATTTTCACTGTCAATTTCATTGATATGGCGTTATAACTAATGATTATAAACTATCAGAGTGTGTTTATCTCTCCCTCGGTTAATAGATGATATATTCGTGTGCTGATAGACATAAAATGTGTAGAATTTATCTCGCATGAACAAAGAATTACGAGGTTAGCAATGAAATTGCAGCAATTGAAATACATTGTTGAGGTACTGAACCATAACCTAAACGTCTCGGCAACAGCAGAAAGCCTATATACCTCTCAGCCAGGGATCAGTAAGCAAGTGCGCTTGCTTGAAGATGAACTCGGTATCCAGATTTTCGAACGCAGCGGTAAACATTTAACTCAAGTCACCACCGCGGGCGAGGATATTATCCGTATCTCTCAGGAAATCCTTTCAAGAGTCGATGGAATTAAAGCGGTCGCTGGGGAGCACACTCATCCAGAGATGGGGACGCTGAATATATCTACCACTCATACTCAAGCTCGCTACGCGCTCCCGGAAGTGATTAAAGGTTTCACTGCGCGTTACCCTAAGGTGTCACTGCACATGCACCAAGGAACGCCAAGCCAGATGTCTGAAGCGATCACGAAAGGGACAGCGAACTTTGCGATTGCGACTGAAGCGTTACATTTGTATCAAGATGCGGTTATGTTGCCTTGTTATCATTGGAATCGCTCAATCGTCGTACCTAGAGATCACGTTTTGGCCCGAAAAGCACATATCACGATTCAAGACTTAGCGGCCTATTCGTTAGTGACCTATGTATTTGGCTTTACGGGACGCTCTGAACTAGACACCGCTTTTAATCGTGAAGGACTCACTCCAAAAGTGGTGTTCACAGCGACGGACGCGGATGTAATCAAGACTTACGTGCGGATGGGCATAGGAGTCGGGGTGATCGCCAGCATGGCTTTTGATCCCGCCAGTGATTCAGATCTTGTTGCGATCGATGCAAAACATCTCTTTGGTCCGAGTACGACCAGTATAGGCTTTAGAAAAGGTATCTTCTTACGCTCATACATGTTTGATTTTATGGAACGGTTTGCCCCACACTTGACTCGTCCAGTGGTCGAGCAAGCGTTGTCGCTAAAATCGAACGTAGAGATTGAAGAGATGTTTAAAGATATCGACTTACCAGTGCGCTAGTCCCTAAACGTAACTTTCCTCAAAACGCATATATTTTGCAGTGACTTCATTTAAGCTCTGCTCTAAAATAGGCGCGTTTTAGGGGAGAGCTTATGGTAAAACAATTTGCGCAGCTCGATCGTTTTTTGATCGCGCACCAAGAGTATTGGCGCTGCTCTCCTTTTCATGACAGCCAAGCGATCCGTGAGCGATGGCAACATACTCATCCTGCTTTAGTGAGTTGGTTGGATGGTTTGTCGTTAGATCAAGTCGACCGCTTTAAGTGCAACCCCTCTGAATTAATTGAACAAGCCTCCGACTTTTTCCCTGAAATGGCCGCTTTACTTACTTCTCTTCAATTGCCAGAAAGTGAAGCGGCAAGCCTGACATTACCTAGAGGCCATGAAGCTGGAATTCCCGGTCGAAAGCTTGACCAAATCTTATCAATGGGCAACGCCGCTCTCGCACAACATCGGGGCAGTGAATGGCTTGAGTGGTGCTCAGGCAAAGGATATCTGGGGCGTTTTCTTGCCGGACAATCAGGGCAGGCTGTCACTAGTTTCGAGTATCAGGCGAGCTTGTGTGAGTCTGGACAAAGCGCCGCAAATCAATTGGGTCTACCCATGACCTTTGTTCAAGGTGATGCGTTTGCACCTCAAGCTGTCGATTCCCTAAATACTAACCAACATGCGGTAGCCCTGCATGCGTGCGGCGACTTACATGTTAGTTTGATTCAAATGGCAGTACGGCAAGGTTTACCCGCAGTCACGATCGCGCCTTGTTGCTATCATTTGATTCGGTGCGACCATTATCAGCCTCTATCCCAACAAGCTCAGCAGTCTACATTGTTGTTATCTAAAGACGATCTTAGGATTCCTCTGCAAGAAACCGTAACAGGTGGAGCGCGAGTTAAACGTCATCGTCAGCTTGAAATGGTTTATCGTTTGGGTTTCGATTCCCTGTTGAAGCATGCTTTGCACTATGAATATTATTTGCCTATTCCTAGTATCAAAAAGTCCATGCTCGCCGAAGGCTTCGAGAATTTTTGTGATTGGGCGGCAAACGAGAAAGGTTTAACGCTGCCAAGTGTCGATTTCACTCACTATGAAAAGTTGGGCATTGAGCGCTTTGACGTGATGGAGCGCCTAAGTTTGATTCAAGATTTATTTAAGCGCCCACTAGAATTATGGCTCACTTTAGACAAGGCTATTTTTTTGTCTGAGCACAACTATCAAGTTCACCTCTCTACGTTTTGTGACCGCCAAGTTTCGCCCAGAAATATCTTAATTCATGCTTCTTTAGTAGATTAACCTTTGCTGTTCTCTTGTTGCGTATTCGTTAATTAATCCTTTTCAGCTCAATCTTTTATTGATACTAATAGATGAAAATGGAATGTGATTACACTACGCAAGGATCAAGAATGAAACTGGGAAAACTCACCGCAACACTCTCTCTTGCAGGGCTCGCTCTGCTGACTTCTTCTTATACGATCGCTAAAACGATGACGGTCGCTGTGTCGCAAATTGTGGAGCATCCTGCTCTTGATGCAACTCGTCAGGGGCTACTTGATGGTTTGAAAGCGAAAGGCTACCAAGAAGGGAAAAACCTTAAATTTGAATATAAGACGGCTCAAGGTAACCCTGCCATTGCGGTGCAAATTGCTCGCCAATTTGTTGGGGAACATCCAGACGTTTTGGTGGGTATTGCCACACCTTCTGCTCAGGCTCTAGCTGCCGCGACTCGCAATATCCCGATCGTCTTTACTGCAGTCACAGACCCTGTTGGCGCCAAGTTGGTCAAACAGTTTACGCATCCGGGAAGTAATATTACGGGCCTGTCTGATCTGTCGCCAATCGAGCAACATGTCCAGCTAATTAAGCAAATTTTGCCCAACGCGAAAACTATTGGCGTGGTGTATAACCCGGGTGAAAGTAACTCTGTGGCGTTGTTGAAGCTTTTGAAAGCGTCCGCGAGTAAGCATGGCCTGACGGTAATCGAAGCGACAGCACTGAAAAGTGCCGATGTTCAATCAGCGACTCAAGCTATCGCCGCGAAATCGGATGTGATTTATGCCCCGACAGATAACACTGTGGCCAGTGCGTTGGAAGGCATGATCATCGCCGCCAACCAAGCGAAAACGCCAGTATTTGGCGGTGCAACGTCTTATGTAGCGCAAGGTGCGATTGCAAGTCTCGGCTTTGACTACTATCAAGTTGGAGTACAAACTGCCAATTATGTTGCCGCCATTTTAGGCGGTGCACAACCCGGTAGCCTCGACGTTAAAGTCGCGACAGGTTCGGATCTTTTGGTCAATACATCGGTCGCTAAAAAACTGGGTATTACGCTTCCACAAGCTGTGTTGAGCAAAGCAGAAATCATCCAATAAGCACGCTTAAAAATAGGTGCCCGAACGCTTATTAGCGTAAATCGGGTAGACAAGGAGTTAAGATGTCTTCTTATGCATTTTTTGGCGCGCTGGAGCTGGGGTTAATATACGGCTTGGTTGCATTGGGCGTATATCTGACGTTTCGGGTATTGGACTTTCCCGATCTCACTGTTGATGGCAGTTTTCCAATGGGGGCGGCAGTGGCCGCAACGGCTATCGTCTCGGGTATCAACCCGTGGCTTGCGACGGGAATGGCAATTTTAGCTGGCGCGACGACGGGTTGGGTGACCGCATTTCTTTCCGTGCGCTGTGGGATCTTACACCTACTGGCGTCTATTTTGACCATGATTGCGGCCTTTTCGATCAATATCCGGATTATGGGGCGGCCCAATATTGCGCTGCTCGGCGAAGATACCATTCTCACTTCATTTCAATCTCTTGGCGATCTCACCTACGTACGACCGCTAGTGGTGGGGGGAGTTGTGCTTCTTTCCGCAATATTTGTGATTCGTTTATTGAATAGTGACTTTGGCCTCGGCTTACGCGCTACCGGAGTCAATGCTCGCATGGTATCGGCGCAGGGTGCGAAGATTGGCTTCTATACCTACTTTGCTTTAGCACTCTCAAATGGTTTTGTTGGCTTGGCGGGAGCCTTATTTGCGCAGACCAATAGTTTTGCCGATGTGACATCTGGGGTCGGGACGATTGTGGTGGGATTAGCCGCGGTTATCTTGGGCCAAACCTTGATCCCTAGTCAAAAAATTTGGCTTGCGGTAGTGGCGGTGATTCTTGGCTCGGTTCTTTACCGTTTGGCAGTGGCATTTGCGCTTAGCTCTGGAATGTTTGGCCTGCAAGCCTCAGATCTCAATTTGGTCACCGCGGTGCTGGTAGCCATGGCACTAATTGCGCCCAAAATCAAAAGTAAGATGTGGCAAAGAAGAGCCATCTCTGCCGCTAACTCACGCCAACCGGAGGATTAAGCATGATACAACTTAACGATCTGCATGTGACGTTTAATCCCAATACGATTCTTGAAAACCGCGCGTTAAGAGGGGTGTGCTTAGAGGTGCCCGAGCATCAGTTTCTAACGGTGATTGGCTCAAACGGCGCGGGCAAGTCAACTTTACTAGGGGCGGTGACGGGGGAGACCCCCATCGCAAGTGGCAGAGTACTGATTGATGGTACTGACGTAACTAAACACAGCGTGTCGCAGAGAGCCAAACTTTGCGCTCGAGTATTCCAAGACCCGTTAGCGGGTACGTGCGGCGAACTTACCATTGAAGAAAATTTAGCGCTTGCCTACATGCGAGGAAAACGGCGCAGTTGGGGGTTAGCACTGTCTAGCAAACGGCGGCAATTGTTTAAGGAAAGGATCAGTATTCTAGGCCTTGGCCTTGAAGATAGGCTGACCGACAGTATCGGTTTACTTTCTGGTGGTCAGCGGCAAGCGGTGAGCTTAGTGATGGCGACGTTGTCGCCGAGCAAATTATTGTTGCTTGATGAGCATACTGCGGCGCTCGATCCTCGTATGGCTGCATTTGTTACCCAACTGACGAAAACCATCGTTGATGAGTTTCAATTAACGGTGCTGATGGTGACACACTCAATGAAAGATGCGCTCGCTTGTGGTGACCGCACCGTGATGTTACACCAAGGTGAAGTGGTATTGGATGTCTCGGGTGAACAGAGACAAAAAATGCAGGTGCCTGATTTATTGGATATGTTCTCAAAAGTTCGTGGAGAAGAGCTAGCCGATGATAGTCTGCTGCTGAATTGATGCAGATATATCTGTTCTGGCGAGTGCTCACATCTTCTTGCGTGTCAGACTACGAAACCTAAAATTTTGGCTATCCTCAGAAGGGGAATAGGTCATCAGACGTTGAAACGATGCAAGTGATGAGCTTGTTTGTATCGTTTTTTCGTTTAAACGTAGGGAAGGGTAGCCGTATGAAATGTCCAAAATGTCATTCCAATTTCGAGCAATTGCAAACGCCTTTAGGTGATGTGGAAAGGTGTACGAATTGCAAAGGGTTATGGATCGATATTTATGAGCTGGAAGCCATGAAACCGTTAGCGGATGTCATTGACACGGGCGATGAGAAAGTGGGCAAACAGTACAACGAGGTGGACAGGATCAATTGCCCCGTTTGTCCAAACAACCCTATGCTACGTATGGTTGATCCTAAGCAACCTCATATTTGGTTTGAAAGTTGCCCTACCTGCAAAGGACGTTTTTATGATGCAGGAGAGTTTAAAGATCTTGCCACACTTGATATCTCAGACTTCTTTAAAAAGTTTGGCCTTAAGGCGAGAGATTAAATCCCAGTTTGGTTACATCCCATGGCTCAAACTCACCTTTGAGTGGTAGCGATAAACTGGCAATAGTTGGGGTGTAGTGTGGGCTGTATTTCTTAAGACTGCCGCAATTGCACGTTCTGTATATAGCCACTTGGTTCACAACTGATTTGAGTCTAATGGGGAAGATAAACGTGGAACATGTATTCTTCATCGAACCCCTTGTCGCCGGTCGAAGTGGCCCCGATAAAGATATGTGGGATATTGAAACGCTACAAGGTGAGGGAGTAGCTACTATCTTGTCGGTCAATGATGGTGAAATGGTACATGTCTCGCGGCTTACATCGTTAGGAATCGAATACCTGCACATTCCACTTTCTAGCAATGCGCCTATTCAAGAGGGCGACTTAGGTATTTGCCTTCAAGCCTTACCTCGAATTGTTCGTTTTATCGATGTTAGTCAGAAGCTAGGAACTGTATTGATACACTGCCGCTCCGGAAAAGATCGTACAGGACTTGCGTTAGCAGCGTATTTAGTCGAAGTGAAAGGGTATCGTATTCAGGCTGCAATGGACGCGGTGAAAAGTGTTCAGCCAAATGCGTTTTCTGCTGCAGGGTGGGATGAGTTTGCTCGGTGCGTGCTCAGTGAATATGAGCAAACCAAATTTACACGGAATAATGCATCTTAAAGCCACTTGGGTATATAATGGCGGCGATTTATTAGCTAACCAAATTAAAGGCCTTGAATGACTGCAAATATCTCTTTGGACAACCTTCCTAAAGACCCAACCGAACGTATGAATCAATTTTTTAACGCGGCAATCGCTGACCTGAAAATTTGGTTGCTGGTTGATGAACATGGCAGTGTGCTACTGAGCGCCGAAGATGAAGATTGTGTTCCTGTTTGGCCAACTCAAGAGCATGCTGAGCAATGGGCGACAGATGAATGGGAAGGTTTTAAGCCAGAAGCCATCTCGGTGGCGAAATGGAAAAGCCGTTGGACTCCTGGACTCGAAGAAGACGAACTATCAGTGATCGTATTCCCAGATCAGCAAGGTGAAGGCATTGTGCTATACCCAGATGAGTTTGATTTCGAACTGAAGAAACGTGAATCAAAACGTCGTTAGTATTTTTACTTTCGCAGAAAAAAGCTATGAGTAGGTGGGCGACCATCTACGCCAGCCAAAGAGAAATGAGCCCAGTGAGTTACTGGGTTCATTATCAGATTTAGCATCATTTTCAAGTTGAAATATTGCTGGCGGAAACGGCGTGTTATGCCGTTTTGGACAATTGAGTCTGGTAGGTTTGGATATGTTCGACGATCGGTTGCGCTTGCTTGAAAGTGCGGATCTCTCTAAATAAGTCGTTCGCCTGCGGGTACTCATTACGTAGGTACGAGAACCATTGCTTAACTCGGTTAGGGTAGTAGAGCCCTTTGTCGCCTTTCATTTCATATCGAGAATACGATAGCAATAAATCGACCACCTGACGCCAAGGCATGACAGTGTGGTTATGCTTTACCACGTTGCCTAGATTCGGCACGTTGAACGCGCCGCGGCAAACCATCAGTGAATCGACGCCTGTTGTTTCGATGCAGTCTTGCCCATCTTGATAAGACCAAATTTCACCGTTGGCGACCAAAGGTAAACTGACTTTTTGGCGAATCTGATTAATGTAATCCCATTTGATTTCACTCGCTTTATAGCCGCCCATTTTAGTGCGTGCATGTACGGTCAGGCCGCTGGCCCCCGCTTGCTCGATGGCATCAACGATTTCAAAGCAGTCTTCGGGGTTTTCCCAGCCGAGGCGAATTTTGGCGGTGACAGGGGTATCGGATGAAACGGCGTCTCGGCAAGCTTTGACGACCTGATAGATGACATCAGGGTGCTGGAGTAGAGCCGCACCACCTTTACTTTTGTTTACCATTTTGGCGGGGCAGCCAAAATTAATGTCGATGCCCTTTGCGCCAAGATTCTCTGCTCGAACCGCATTTTCCGCCATCCATTCGGGGTGTTGACCGAGCAATTGAATGTGCACAGGGACGCCACTCTTGGTTTTTGAGCCTTGTTTGAGTTCTGGACATAAACGGTGGAATACGTGTTCTGGTAGAAGTTGGTCTACTACACGGACAAACTCGGTAACGCATAGGTCATAGTCGTTAATGTCGGTCAGGATTTCTCGCATCAAGTGATCGAGAACGCCTTCCATTGGGCCTAGCACTACTCGCATTGGGTTTGCCTCGTTAAATTCAGCGCAAAGTGGGAAAGCGGCAGATTGTAGTGCTCGAACGCACGCTTGTCACGGTTATCTTTAAGTCAAATTCATTCAGGCCCGTCGGATCCCGCCTCTGAACACTATCAGGGAGACAAGCGTTCGGTGTATAATGCGCGCAAAGACCCCTTTGATTGACAGATTTTCATGACTTACCAGCTTATTAAATTAGACTCAACCCTTGACGCTATCACACCTTATTTTGTCGAAGGTGCAGTGCTAGCATCGAACTTTTCTACCCAACCCTTACAGCCAGAAGCATGGCTATACGACGTTGTGGGCGAAGTGGAAGATAGCATGAAGGCCACGTTCGTTGAGCAGATAAACTGGCAGTACTCGCACTTAAAAGCCAATGCTTACGATGCTCAAGGTTTGTTTGAAAATGATGTAGAAAAGTTAGCTGAATTTGCCCAAGGGTTTATGAGCGTATGGCCTGTGGTTGAGGAAAAGTGGCAGCAAGCCAGTATTGCTGATGGCACACTGCGTATGTTGCAAGCCTTACTGACAACACTCATGCTGGCAATTGATGAAGAGGGGGTACAGCAGCAGATGCGCGAGTCAGGAATCGAAACGCCGCCTTGTTTGCAAGATATGTTGCCCCAATTAAATATCATGATTAATGAAGTAGCATTGGCTGCAGATGAGCTGATGAATGGCCATCAAAGCCAGCATGTGAACCCTTATAAAGCGATCAGCCGTAACGACTTGTGCCCGTGTGGTAGTGGCATCAAGTTTAAGCAATGCTGCGGGAAATAAACCGAGCGATTGTTTTTGGTTGAACTATTGCCAAAGAAAGTATTCTCATCTATATCAAGGCTCTGTCACGCGCGATACATAGCATCAGCAGGCCTGTTTTCCCGATTGTTTGCGTTGGAGCGTTTTGAATGAAGAAATTATATGTTTTATTGCTGTTGAGTTTTTCTGTGCTAGCGTCACCGAAAGATGTGCTAAACCAACGCTTAACCATGAATAAGGGCTTTAGTGCGAGTTTTACTCAACAAGTGATTAGCCCAGATGGCGACACTTTGATGGAAGGCAAAGGCAGCGTTGAAATTGCTCGCCCAAATATGTTCCGCTGGTCAACGACCTCGCCAGATGAAAATTTGCTGGTTTCAAACGGCCAATCTCTATGGTATTACACGCCATCGTTGCAACAAGTGACGATTTATGACCAGCAGAAAGCGACATCACAAACACCGTTTGTACTGCTAACACGTAATAATCCAAACGATTGGGATAATTATGATGTGAGTCAAAAAGGCGATCTCTTTACTCTAAAGGCAACCACTGAAAGCGCCAACCAAAGTGTTTATCACATCGATATCAACAAGCAAGGTGTCGTGAAAAACTTTAATGTCACCGAGCAAGATGGGCAAAAAAGTCTATTTGCGTTCCATAATGTCGAACTAGTCACGCCTAAGTTAAGTGAGTTCAAATTCACGGTGCCTCAAGGTGTGGATGTTGACGACCAACGTAATCAATAACTTAATTAACGGCGAGTAGTGGTAGATGAGCAATTATGATTTAGAGTTTGCGACGGGTGATGATTTTCGTCCTCTCGCAGCTCGAATGCGGCCAGAAACGGTTGAGCAATATATTGGTCAGCAGCACATTCTAGGCCCGAATAAGCCGCTCCGTAAGGCGCTGCAATCTGGTCATCTCCACTCAATGATTTTGTGGGGCCCTCCGGGTACAGGCAAAACGACGTTGGCAGAAGTTGCGGCCAACTACGCCAATGCGGAAGTCGAGCGTGTATCCGCGGTCACCTCAGGCGTGAAGGACATTCGCCTTGCTATTGATAAGGCGCGCGAAAATAAAATTGTCGGTAAGCGAACTATTTTGTTTGTCGACGAAGTCCATCGTTTCAACAAATCTCAGCAAGATGCTTTTCTGCCACACATTGAAGATGGCACGGTCACCTTTATTGGCGCGACAACTGAAAACCCGTCGTTTGAGCTCAATAACGCTTTGCTGTCACGTGCACGTGTGTACAAACTGACGTCTCTATCTAAGGACGAGATTTTACTCGCTCTTCAGCAAGCCATTAGCGATAAAGAACGTGGGTTAGGTCAGATTCCAGCTCAGTTCGCGGATGAAGTATTAGAGCGGTTAGCTGAGTTGGTTAACGGTGATGCGCGGATGTCACTTAACTACTTAGAACTTCTGTTCGATATGGCAGAAGCAAATGAGCAGGGTGAGAAAGTCATCACCTTGCCGCTGTTGGCGGAAGTCGCGGGAGAAAAAGTTGCCCGTTTTGATAACAAAGGCGATATTTGGTACGACTTGATTTCGGCAGTGCATAAATCGATTCGTGGCTCGAACCCTGATGGCGCTCTGTATTGGGCAGCGAGGATGATGGCTGCGGGGTGCGATCCTTTATACATAGTGCGCCGTTTGTTGGCGATTGCGTCAGAGGATATTGGCAATGCCGATCCGCGAGCAATGCAAGTCGCCATTTCTGCTTGGGATTGTTTTACCCGTATTGGGCCGGCAGAAGGGGAGCGCGCGATTGCTCAGGCGATTGTCTATTTAGCCTGCGCACCCAAAAGTAATGCGGTGTATACCGCGTGGAAGCAAGCTCTTACCGACGCGCACCACGAACCAGAATACGAAGTACCAGTGCATTTAAGAAATGCGCCAACGAGTTTGATGAAAGAAATGGGGTATGGCGCGGAGTATCGTTACGCACACGATGAACCTGGTGCCTATGCCGCTGGTGAGCAATATTTACCCCCAGAAATGGCGGGTACACGCTACTATAAGCCAACAAATCGCGGCTTAGAGACAAAAATTGCCGATAAACTGGAGTATTTGGCTAGTTTAGACGCAAATAGCCCACAAAAACGCTATGAAAAATAGCCTGTTTTGGTTATCGTTAGCAAGATTATTTTTTCATATATCGCATAAGGCACCTTATGCGTTTTATCGCAACCTAAAGCATAGGATTAGCAATGCTGGATTCTAAATTACTTCGCACCGAGCTGGATGAAACAGCTGCAAAATTAGCACGTCGCGGTTTTACTCTCGACGTAGATGCCATTCGTCAACTTGAAGAACAACGTAAGTCCATTCAAGTAGAAGTTGAAAATTTACAATCCACGCGTAATTCCATCTCCAAGCAAATTGGCCAAAAAATGGCAGCTGGTGATAAAGCAGGCGCAGACGAAATCAAAAAGCAGATCGGTACGCTAGGTAGTGATCTTGACGCTAAAAAAGTGGAACTTGCTGCCGTTCAAGTCGAACTTGAAAACATCACACTATCTGTTCCAAACTTGCCTGACGACGCTGTGCCAAACGGCAAAGATGAAAGTGAAAACGTAGAAATCTCGCGTTGGGGTGAGGCAAAGTCTTACGATTTTGAATTGCGCGATCACGTTGATCTCGGTGAAATGGGCGACGGCCTTGATTTTACTAGCGCAACTAAGATTTCTGGCGCACGTTTCATCGTTATGAAAGGTCAGTTCGCTCGCTTGCATCGCGCAATCGCGCAGTTCATGCTTGATTTGCACACTGAGCAGCACGGCTATTCAGAAATGTATGTTCCTTATCTTGTAAACACAGACAGCTTGATGGGCACAGGTCAGTTGCCAAAATTTGGTGAAGACCTTTTCCATACTCAGCCGCTGACTGAAAAAGTGAACGATGAAGAACCACGTACATTGTCTTTGATCCCAACAGCAGAAGTGCCACTGACCAACATGGTTCGTGACACCATTACTGATGAAGCTGACTTGCCGCTGAAAATGACGGCGCACACACCGTGTTTCCGTTCTGAAGCAGGCTCTTACGGTCGTGATACTCGCGGTTTGATTCGTATGCACCAATTCGACAAAGTTGAACTGGTACAAATCACTAAGCCAGAAGATTCAATGGATGCACTAGAGCAACTAACCGGCCACGCTGAGAAAGTGCTACAACTGCTTGAACTTCCATACCGTAAAGTTGTGCTATGTACTGGCGATATGGGCTTTGGCGCTCGTAAAACTTACGATTTAGAAGTTTGGGTTCCAGCACAAGAGACATACCGTGAGATCTCTTCTTGCTCAAACATGTGGGATTTCCAAGCACGCCGTATGCAAGCGCGTTTCCGTCGTAAAGGCGAGAAGAAACCTGAGCTTGTGCACACACTAAACGGTTCTGGTTTGGCTGTAGGCCGTACCATGGTTGCAATTCTTGAGAACAACCAAGAAGCTGATGGCCGTATCGCTATCCCAGTTGCGCTACAGAAATACATGAATGGTGTGACTCATATCGGTTAACCTATACGGTTAATTCGCATCGGTTAAAATATACCGATTAATTAGCACTGTTTGAAATATTAAAGCCTAGTGATTATCACTAGGCTTTTTTAATGCTAAGAGTTGTAGACGAGGACATGATTGCTGTGCAATTCGCCTTCAAGATCAAAATTACGCTTGCCCACAAGTTGGAAACCCAGCCGTTTGTAAAACGCCAACGCGTTATGATTTTCTTCCCAAGTAGACAGCCAAAGAGGGGGGCCATACAAACCTTCCACGTTTTTGAGAAGCTTCCGACCGATACCAGCTCCCTGAAAATGCTGAGAGACATATAGAGTGGTCACTTCATATCCTGAATGTGAGCACCCTTCAAATCTTGAGTCTAAATCAACCACAATAAAACCAACCAAATGTGAGTCTTGTTCGAATACTAGAACGTCGGTGGATTTCTGGTTAAGCAATTCGACAAAGTGGCTTTCAGTGAAAGTAGATAAAGCATATTGGGAAATAAGCGGTCGAACGCCTTTTGTTGCGTATGTATGCAGCCACACTTGAAGGGATAGCGTGACTAAGTCCAAGCAATCTCTTCGTTCTGCTTTCCTTATCATTAATATGGGACCTTGTGTCGATGGATAATAGATGTTGGGTTGAGCACGCGGAGTTGGGTAAAATGCGCAAAGGATAAAATTCTAATGCGATCATATCAAGTTAGGAAAAGCGTGTTCAGGCGGTGATTCACTTTACACAAAGTTTTTGTGATTTTGTTAACGACGCTCAATAGAAGAAAGCGGTGAAATGAATTGAGTGAACCCGGGCAGGTTGAGTTCAAGCAGTGTTGTCACTGTATTCCAATTCTTTGCCTTTGCACCACGTAATACATTCTTGATAATCATGGAATAGACGGAGTTCGACGAAGCTATCTTCTAGCCCACTTTTTAAAAATTGTTCAAACATTTTGTTGCTAACGGCGATGCCGCAGAATTTGCAATTGTGCTTTTTAGCCCAATCTAAACTGTCGAACGCTTCTGAAAAAGCGTCTGGAGTTGTTCCTTCCCATGCCGTGAAATCATTACAAAATCCCCAAAATTTGAGATTCAAAGCGAGCACTTGCTGTTTCCAATTTTCTACAGAATTCGTGACGCCTTCAGAATTCCAAAGCCCCCATGCTTTTTGCATTAAAAGGTGCCCTTCAAAATGTTGCTCGTAAGAGCCATGTTCATTTCTAGTCATCCGTTCTGTCTCAATACGGCAATGATACAATTTAGGATAGTTTAGATTTTTGGTGAGTTAAATACAGAAGGTTTCACTGGGCTCGATCTCGTAGCTTAATCAGCGTATAGCGATGAGATATTCTGTTTCAATTGTGAGATTAACGTTTAAGCGTTGATTCCCCTAAATTAGGCGAACCTTTAGCTTGAACCTTACACCAGTCTAAGCACTCTTGAAAATTCGTTGTCGATTTAATGTTTAACTCTGGCATTCTTTTCGACTGCTCATTTTTAATGATGGTCGAAGCTACGCTTGAGCTTACGACATTGCCGTTGAAGCGATAACCGTGTTCATAAAGCCAGTAGGTTAAATCGAAAATCTCATCTAGCGCATCAGGGGTAGCGAGCTCCCATTCTCTACTGTCGACGAACGACCCCCAATAGCTGAAATTTCTTTTTAATGCTTCTTGTTTCCACTCATTCGCATAGGTCCGTATGGCTTCTAAATTCCATGAACCCCAACTTCGAGCTACGAGGATATTGCCTTCGAAATGAAGCTCGTGGCCCCCATGGATATTCCTTTGTGTCATTGCTGCCGCCAAGTTATAAGAAACGCATTAGTTCAGTATAGACGGTGGTGGTTGAGCGATAAATATTGCAATTAAACGTCTACCGGAACACCGGTCCAACTTTTCGGGACTAGGTTTTTACTGCCGCATACCTGTAATTCAGGTACACTCATCGTTCTCTAAAGCCACCCTAAATCAAGATGAACCCAGCGATTAAATACATTCAAGGCTACCCCGAACATATTGTGACTCCAGTAACTCGGTTAGTGGAATCGGGGCAATTGGTGGCTTGGTTTGAACAGCGTTACCCGGTTTATCACGACATAAAAAGTGAAAAAGCGCTGTTTGACTATACGATGACGCTCAAAAATCGCTTTCTTAAAAAGTCGGCTCCGCTGAGCAAAGCGGTTTACGATGGCAAAATTCACCTTATCAACAATGCGCTTGGCTTACATACCTATGCTCGTCGGGTACATGGTGGCAAGATCAAAGCAAAAAATGAGATACGCATTGCGAGTATGTTTAAAAATGCGCCAGAGCCATTACTGCGGATGTTGGTGGTGCATGAGCTAGCACACTTGAAAGAGAAAGAGCACAATAAATCGTTCTACCAATTATGCTGCCACATGGAACCTGATTATCATCAGTTGGAGTTGGATGCCCGTTTATTTATGATTTATCTGGAACTGGTCGTGAACGCTTGAAGCATTTTCCGAGCTATCGTTGTTTATTCGATGGCGACTTAGTTGTTCGGTAGTCGCTTGGTTATTCGCGGTAGCTTACTTGGTTATTCGCAGCAGTTTAGCTGTTCGGCAGTAGCATATTGAGCTGGATGGATAGATTAACTGAAAAAGCTCAGCCGTAAATGAGTCTTACACTAGGCTGAGCTTATATATTAACCCTTCGATGTGTAGGAAGGGCTCTATAGCGTTATATCGAATGCCGACTATTTACCCATTGGCGTCAAAACAATCTCTACACGACGGTTTTCAGCACGGCCAGCTTTGGTGCTATTGCTGGCGATAGGGTTGGCTTCGCCCATACCTTGCGGGCTCAAACGAGAGTATTTGATGCCGTTGGATAGGAAATAACCGCTCACGGAATTAGCGCGTTTATCTGAGAGAAGTTTGTTGTAGCTCGCAGAGCCAGTGCTATCGGTATAGCCTAGGACATTGATGCGAGTTTTATCGTATTCTTTGACGACAAGAACAACACTGCTCAGCACTTGGTCAGCTTGAGGCTTAAGCGTGCTGCCATTGGTGGCGAAAGTAATGGCGTTGGGCATGTTCAAGGTGATGTTGTTGCCATTGCGGGTAACACTGACACCTGTGCTCTTTAACTGTTGTTTGAGCTTCGCTTCTTGTACATCCATGTAGTAGCCGATCCCGCCACCGATGGCTGCGCCACCCGCAGCGCCAATTAATGCGCCCTTAGCTTTATCTTTACTTGCCACAGCACCAATCACCGCACCGCTCAATGCACCGATTGCCGATCCCTGTGCGACAGAAGATGTCTGCTCTTCTCCAGTGTAAGGGTTGATGGTTGTGCATCCAGATAAGGCAACAGCGCCTGCAATAGTAAGCGTGGCGAGCTTTTTGTTAAATGTCATAGAAAATATCTCATACTTCGTAGTGTCTTGATTGCAATTGAAATTATATCTCAGTTGGCACAGAGTGTTAGAAAATGCTACTCATCGACGGATGGATTTGACAGAAATACAACATAACGATGGAAACTTTATAGAGTTTGCATAATTTACAAGGTTATATCAGGTGTAAATGCGATGTGAACGGCAAGTTTGGTACAAGCTCTATAGTATTAGGTTACCGCTTTGAGTTCATTTCTCATCCAATTAAGCGCTTCATCATGTGCAGGGAAATACTGGGTTTTCAGTGGGGTATCTGCGGCTATATTGCTGTGTTCACCTACAATCATTTTCTGCAGTTGCAAACTAGGGATAACGGCCTCGAACAAGAAATTGAGCTTAGTGAATTCGAGGATGTTTTTATTGAAGTGCGTCATTACGTCAGGAGTGCATATTTCCCACTGTCGAAGATCGCCGACAATCCCCCATGGTTTGCTTTTCATCCGGTTGGCAACCTGAAAACAATCATCAATATAATTGTTGGCTGTTTCAATATTCCAAGCACCATAAAAATGAACTAACAGGATCCGCTCGCTCAGCAACGATTTGTCCAACTCGTAGTGACCACGGGGCTGAGGTTCAAAGTTCATAGGCTAGTGTTCCGATTCATGTTTGCGGGAGCTTTAATAACTATAGCAAGCGAATCGGATGTGTGAATCAGCGAGTGGGTTGCAAACTGTGCCGTTAACCGCAACACTTTTTGAATTTTTTACCGCTGCCACAGTGGCAAGGGTCATTGCGGCCTAGTTTCACCGAACCCGTTTGCGTTGGCGAGGTAGTATACTCGTCCTCAGATTCATGCTCACGTTCAGGGAAGGTCCCATCGATGTAATACCATAAGCCGCTTTCACGAACGAATCTGGAGCGCTCTTCTAAACACAGTAGTTGATCATCTTCTCTCAGAAAGGCTTGAAAGGTGACGAATCCTTCATCTTGGTTTTGGCCTGTTTCGGTCGACAGTACTTTCAGTTCGCGCCAGTCACTGTCTATAGAATCTTGGATTCCATCCCGTTGATCTTGTGCGTTGCAACTTGGGTGATAGGTATCCACGACAAAATCAACCAACCTTAGTACATGCGCGGCATAGCGTGAGCGCATCAGTTGTTCTGGCGTTGACGCATTGCTGTGGTCGTTATGAATGGGTTGGCAGCAAGAAGAGTAGGGACGTTGGCTCCCACACGGGCAAAGGCTCATAGTGATTTGACTCAATCAAATAAATGCCCGTAGTGTAGGGATCTCACGCTAGGATGCAAGCGCTGCTCTTTAGGGGGCGACGGAGAGCAGTTCGTTTGTCCAGACTAGTGCTTCTTGGTAGCTGTCTTTAATCTGTTCCTCGTTTAAGTGTAAATCTCGAGAAAGTTGTGCGACTCGGTCCCAGTCGGCTTTGTCGTAAGCGATGCTTAGAGCGAGAACGCTACCAAGCAAGCCGTCACCAGATACCAGTGCTTGTTTTACTGTTTCGTCGATCGGCATCTCTTCAACTAGGGTTTCAAGTGGCTGGTCAAGCAAACTATCCAGTAAGGAGAACATACCCGTCAGGAAAGCTGAGCCTTCTTCGATTTGACTGCAGAGTTTACATTTTTCGGCGATCAACTCACAATGTCGTGCTCTTTGGATGGACAAACTATACAGATAGTCAGGTTTGTTATTTTCAGTTGAGGCAATGGCAACTAAGGAAACAAATTGGCGTAGCCTCTTTTCCCCTAAATACACTAACGCCTGCTTAAATGATTGGATTTTAGCTCTGACGTATACCGATGAGTTCACGTAGGTGAGTAGTTTATAGGAGAGAGAAACATCTTTAGCGAAGATCCTTTCAAGGGTAGTAAAGTTAATATTATTTTTCGACACTTCCTTACAGAGGTTCACGACAGTTAAAAAAGAAGGCTCTAATGATTTTTTTTGTAGCATTTCAGGTCGGCTGAAAAAGTAGCCTTGGAAATAGTCAAATCCCGCCCGTTTAGCTTCATTAAATTCCTCATAAGTCTCGACTTTTTCAGCTAGATATTTCATGTCGAGTGCGTGAGATTTGTCCATAAATTCTTTTGCTTGCTGAATAGAGGTAATCTTGATATCAAACTTGATGATCGACACGTAGGGGTAAAATCGATCCCATTCAGGAGTCGGAACGAAGTCATCAAGGGCAATGGTGTAGCCAAGACCAGACATTTCTTTGATCGCTTCAAGCAGCTCGTCTGTCGGTTCGCAATCTTCCAGCACTTCGACAACCAAGCTTTCAGAAGGGAAAAGTGTAGGGATGCGATTCATTAAGCTTTGATAGGGAAAATTAACAAAACCTAAGTGGCTGCCTAGTGTTTTGTAGTGGGTTGATAAAAAGTGATCCGATAGTAAACGGCTGGTCGCACGTTCGGGATCGATTTCGGGAAACGTGTTGTTTGGTCCATCGCGAAACAACACTTCGTATCCAATTGTCTTTTTTTTCCCATCTAAGATGGGCTGCCTAGCTATATATGAATATTTCAAGTGACGTTCTTTTTAGTTGTTTATAAGATTGCCGTCATCTACGTGCCGGCATAAATCTGGTTACGACTAAAATTATCGAGTAACTCGCTGTATTCTAATTAAAAGGACGAGCTTGAAGTTCGTATCCATTTTCATCATAGACTAATACCGAACCCTGCGTATACCAATCGCCTAATACCACACGAGTTTTTTTATCTTTTGTGTTATCGAGAGTATGGATATTTGGGCGGTGAGTATGACCGTGGATCATGAGGTCTACGTGGTGTTTTTCCAGTACAGAATCCACCTCGCTGGGAGTGACATCCATGATGTCTAGGGACTTGGTTTGTTTATCGACACGAATATTACTTTGTACTTTAGCGATGATTTTCTTTTTCACCCAAAGTGGTATGCGATTAAACAGCCATTGCAGCCATGGTTGATGGACTTTTTTGCGAAATTTGAGGTAATTCACATCTTGAGTGCACAAGGTGTCACCATGCAAAATTACGGCTTTTGTTCCGTAGAGATCAATGAGGGATTCTTGTTCGAGCAGGGTTATTCCTGTTTGTTTTGCAAAACGTCGTCCGATGAGAAAATCACGATTTCCTCGAACAAAGTAGCAAGGAATGCCGGATTGAGTTAACGTTTTGATCTCTAATCGAATTTGGTTTGCAAAATCAGAGTTATCATCGTCACCAATCCAAAATTCGAACAGATCCCCCAAGACATACAAGGCATCGGCATGAATTGCTTCTTCACGCATAAAGGTGAGAAAGCATCGCGTAATATCAGGTTCAGACGGGCTGAGGTGTAGATCGGCAATAAATAATGTGGTCATAGGGATAATGAGGAGAGCGCTAGGCTGATAAGCTCAGGCTCTCCTAACCATTCGAATTATGCTTCGATAGTGGTGCTAGTAATGAACACTTCTTCTAGAGGAACATCTTGGTGCATACCCATAGTGCCAGTGCTTACTGTTTTAATCTTGTTCACAATGTCCATGCCTTCAACAACTTCGCCGAATACACAGTAACCCCAGCCATCAGGCGTTTCCGCGCGGAAATCTAGGAAAGTGTTGTCGTTTACGTTGATGAAGAACTGTGAGCTAGCTGAATGCGGTTCCATAGTACGTGCCATTGCTAGCGTGCCAACTTTGTTGCTTAGGCCGTTGTTTGCTTCGTTTTTAATTGGCGCACGAGAAGCTTTCTCGCGTAGGCCAGATTCCATACCGCCACCTTGAACCATGAAGCCGTCAATCACGCGGTGGAAAAGCGTGTTGTCGTAGAAACCGTCGCGGCAGTACTCTAGGAAGTTAGCGCTGGTTTCTGGAGCTTTTTCTTCATTCAGTTGAATTTTGACGTCACCAAAATTAGTGTGAAGGGTGATCATGGCAAATACCTTTTGTGTGTTTGTTTATTTAAGAAGGCGATTCTAGCTGATCGTAGACCTAGTTTAAAATACTTACCTAGTGTATTTGCACATTTAATATGCGGGTGAGAGCAAATCTCGTTGATCCATCGCGTAAGCAGCCAGTTTTACTCGGCTTGGGATTACCTAATTAGGTAACTCTTGATATACTGCACCGCTACATTTTATGGCAGATGATATTGGATAAAGATCATGTTAAAGATATACAACACACTCACAAGACAGAAAGAGGAATTTAAACCCATTAGTGCTGGCAAAGTCGGCATGTATGTCTGTGGAGTAACTATCTATGATCTTTGTCATATTGGCCATGGTCGTACTTTTGTGTCTTTTGACGTGGTCGCACGCTACCTACGTTTCTCGGGCTACGACTTAACTTTCGTTCGTAACATCACTGATATCGACGATAAAATTATCAAGCGCGCGGCAGAAAATGGTGAATCATGTGATTCACTGACCGAGCGCCTAATTGGTGAAATGCACACAGATTTCGATGCTTTGAACATGAAGCGTCCAGATGTCGAGCCACGTGCCACCGACTACATCAAAGAAATTATCGAAGTGGTTGAGAAGCTGATTTTAAAAGGTTTTGCCTATGTTGCCGACAACGGTGATGTGATGTTTGAAGTCAGCAAGTATGACGCATATGGCAAGCTTTCTAAGCAAGATCTTGATCAGCTACAGGCAGGAGCGCGCGTTGGTATAGACGTGAACAAACGTAGTCCACTCGATTTTGTTGTGTGGAAAATGTCTAAACCGGGAGAGCCGACATGGGAATCTCCATGGGGAGCAGGTCGTCCGGGCTGGCATATTGAATGTTCAGCAATGAACTCGTCTATTCTTGGCGATCACTTTGATATTCATGGCGGCGGCTCAGATTTACAATTCCCGCACCATGAAAATGAAATTGCTCAGTCTGTCTGTGCGCATGATACTGATTATGTAAACACGTGGATGCACAGCGGCATGGTGATGGTCGACAGAGAAAAGATGTCGAAATCTCTAGGTAACTTCTTCACTATTCGTGATGTGCTTGGTCATTATGATGCTGAAACGGTACGTTACTTCTTAATGTCTGGCCATTATCGTAGCCAGCTTAACTACAGTGAAGAGAACCTGAAACAATCTCGTTCGGCACTTGAGCGCTTATACACAGCGTTGCGTGGTTTAGATACGGATGCAGAAGCAAAAGGTGGTGAAAGCTACCAAGCTCGTTTTTCAGCGGCAATGGACGATGACTTCAATACACCAGAAGCCTACTCTGTGCTGTTCGATGTAGCGCGTGAAATTAACCGCATCAAGGGCTCAGATTTATCAGCGGCGAGTGAACTTGGGGCGGTATTGCGTCAGATGGCTGATGTGATTGGTATTTTGCACCAAGACCCAGAAGCTTTCTTGCAAGGCGAAGCTGGCGGTGACGATGAAGTGGCTGAAATTGAAGCGTTGATCAAACTGCGTAATGATTCTCGTACGTCAAAAGATTGGGCTAACGCCGACCTTGCACGAGATAAGCTCGCGGCAATGAACATAGTGTTAGAAGATGGTCCAAGTGGCACCACATGGCGTAAGAAATAACCTTACGACCCACATAACCTAGCAAAAAAAGGGGCGTTTTCGCCCCTTTTTAATCAATTTTCTCCGTTAGTCCCTATCGATTTCATAAAGGTGATGCCCTGTGGCACAAATGTATTTTTATTATTCGGCGATGAATGCTGGTAAATCCACCACGCTTTTGCAATCTTCTTTTAACTACCAAGAGCGCGGTATGAATCCGGTGATCTTTACCGCTGCACTAGATGATAGATACGGTGTCGGAATCGTGAGTTCTCGAATTGGCCTGCAGTCAGAGGCTCACCTTTTTCAATCTGATACTGATTTATTTTCAGCGGTGCAAGAGCTACACCAAGAGGAACCGAAGCATTGTGTTTTGGTTGATGAATGCCAGTTCCTATCAAAGGAGCAGGTTTATCAGCTTACCGAAGTGGTCGATAAACTGAACATCCCAGTGTTATGTTATGGCTTACGAACAGATTTCTTAGGTGAACTCTTTGAAGGCAGCCAACACTTACTGGCATGGGCAGATAAGCTGATTGAACTCAAAACAGTGTGCCATTGCGGCCGAAAAGCCAATATGGTGATCCGCACCGATGAAGCGGGCAACGCGATTGCTAGTGGCGATCAAGTGGCCATCGGTGGCAATGATAAATATGTGTCGGTTTGTCGCCAGCATTATAAAGCGGCGTTGGGACGTTGATGAAGGCTTAGTGGTGGAAGTAGGAAAAGTGATCACTATCGCCTAGAAACGCAAAACGGAGCCAATAGGCTCCGTTTTTTCGTAAACGCTAATTAAATATTAACGAGCACGGAAGACGATGCGACCTTTAGATAGGTCGTATGGAGTCATCTCAACAGTGACTTTGTCACCAGTTAGAATACGGATGTAGTTTTTGCGCATTTTGCCTGAGATGTGAGCTGTTACAACATGGCCGTTCTCAAGCTCAACACGAAACATAGTGTTTGGTAGAGTATCAAGAACAGTGCCTTGCATTTCAATTACGTCTTCTTTAGCCATTTAATCCTCTTTAGATACTGGGCAATATTCAACGGGCTACATTCTGCCGCTGAAAGATAAATATGTAAAGTTGGGGCGTATTCTACCCTTGCCAACTCTGATTTACTAGCTTTTGATTAGGTTGGAAACGGGTTTTGTAGTTCATCGCCGGACATTCATTGATTTGATAGCCTAGGTACAACCAGCGCTTGCCCTGCTGCCGGCAATATTTAAGCTGTAACAACACGCCCATAGTACCAAGTGATAAAGAGCTGTCTGGGTCGAAAAATGTATAAAAGGCGCTAGCGCTATTGCTTAAAATGTCGGTGACGGCGATGGCGATAAGCCTGCCATCGTCATAGACGTGAAGAAATTGGGTATTCAACCAAGAGCACTGAGCAAACTGGCTAAAATCCTTTTCTTTCGGCGGGTACATGGTGCCTTGGTAGTGGCGATTATTGATGTAATCTGAATAGAGCTCAAACCAATTGTCATCAAGGTCTTCTTTCAGTGCCCAAGTCAATTTTTCCGCTTTATTGAGTAACCTCTTTTGGCTACGAGTCGGCACGAAATCGTGTACCGAGACGCGGATGGGCACACAGGCTTGGCACATATCACAATGTGGTTTGTATATCGTGTCGCCGCTGCGACGAAACCCATTGGCGAGCAGCACCTCATAACTGGATACGGAGTGCATTTGAGAGTCAAGGGCGACAGCGACCCTTTCTTGTTTGTTCACTAAATAACTGCAAGCGTGACTGTCGGTCAATCCAATACGAATTTCTTGCAAATCAGAGCTCATTATTTACCCCTCTGCCCAAGAATGTCTGATGTTAGCCACTGAGTATGGAAGCACTTTGAATCAATTGGCTCATCTCTAAATGATAGCAAGTATTGGATAAACTGATCACGTTCAAGCTCTAAGGCACCGAGTGAGCTTAGGTGGTCATTCATGACTTGGCAATCAATAAGCATCCCCCCACATGACGCAAAATGATCGCAAAAGGCCCACAGTGCAACTTTAGAAGCGTTGGCTTCCAAGCTGAACATGGATTCACCACAAAATATTTTCCCGAGGGAAAGGCCATATAATCCGCCAATGAGCCGACCTTCTTGCCATACTTCAACTGAGTGACAACGGCCTTGTTTGGCGAGCGCTGAGTATGCCTCGATCATTTCATCGTGGATCCAAGTTTCATCTGCAGATCTGACACTCGCGCAGTGCTTGATAACCTCGGTTGTCGCTTGATTGATGCTCACTTGATATTGATGTTTGCGGTGAAACTTTTTCAGGCTCCGAGACGGAGTAAAGCGAACGGGGTCAAAAACGGCGCGTGGCGAGGGGCTCCACCAGAGGATGGGCTCACCCGGCCCATACCATGGGAAAATGCCTTGCTGATATGCGCTCAGTACCCGCTTAGGGGAAAGATCGCCACCAAAGGCTAATAGGCCGTTTGGCTCTTCCATAGCATTATAAGGTGAGGGGAAATTATAGTTAGTCTTATCCAGTTCAGTCAGGTAAATTGCCATAGTGACGGTATTAGTTTTAAGGAGCGAAAAATGAGAAAGTGGTTATGGATAGTATTGATTTTTCCACTCGTTGCCAATGCTGCTTATCAGAGAAATGAAGCGAGGCCAGTGAATAAGGTGGTCTTTGGCCAAGTTGATTCAGTGCGTTACATCAGCCAACAGGAAGTCAAACATGCCACAGGTAATGGTTGGAAAACCTTATTGGGTGCAGTGGTGGGTGGCGTAGTCGGTCATCAATTTGGTGGTGGAACGGGCCGAGAAGTAGCAACAGCCGTTGGCGCGATAGCGGGCGCAGGTATTGTGCATAGTCAGCAGCAAACAGAATACAAAGTCGAATATAAATTGGTGGAGTTACTGATTAAAACCGACAAAGGCAAGCTGATCGATGTGATACAAGATGTCGACCCAAGTATGCTATTCCATAAAGGCGATAGTGTCCGAATTCTCTACTTTGACAATGGTGTACGTGTGGATACGACCTACTAGAAATAACTAGTGTGATTTTCAGCGATTTTTGTGCTGGAGTTCACATCTAATATTGGGTAGGCTGAAAGCACGAAGAATTTAGTCGTCTCTAATTTATGCGAATCCGCAAGACGATGCAGGAACATACCCTTTAATGGAAAGCCTAACGTTAAACCCAATTAATCTAGTTGATGGTGAAGTCAATTTACCTGGCTCAAAGAGCGTCTCCAACCGCGCTCTTTTGCTTGCAGCCCTCGCGAAGGGGACTACTCGCCTGACAAACCTTCTTGATAGTGATGATATTCGTCATATGCTCACAGCGCTTACCCAATTAGGGGTGCGCTATCAACTTTCGCAAGATAAAACTGTCTGCGAAATTGAAGGGTTAGGCAAAGCGTTTGATGTAGAAACCTTGCAAGAGCTGTTTTTAGGCAACGCGGGCACTGCAATGAGGCCACTGGCTGCTGCGTTGTGCCTTGGCGGTGGTGACTATGTGCTCACTGGTGAACCGCGCATGAAAGAGCGTCCAATTGGCCATCTTGTTGATGCATTACGTCAAGCGGGTGCTGAGATAAAGTATCTTGAAAACGAAAACTATCCGCCTCTGAAAATCCAAGGTACTGGGTTGAAAGGTGGTACGGTGAGTATCGATGGCTCGATCTCTAGTCAGTTTTTGACCGCATTCTTGATGTCAGCGCCATTAGCAAAAGACGATGTGACGATCGAGATCATCGGTGATTTGGTTTCCAAGCCGTATATTGATATTACTCTGCACATCATGCAGCAGTTTGGCGTTAAGGTTATCAACAATGATTATCAGCAGTTTGTTATCCCAGCAGGGCAGCAATATGTCTCACCGGGTGATTTTTTAGTCGAAGGTGACGCGTCTTCCGCTTCTTATTTTTTAGCGGCTGCGGCAATCAAAGGCGGTGAAATTAAAGTAACGGGTATTGGCAAACGCAGTATCCAAGGCGACGTTAAATTCGCTGAAGCGCTAGAAAAAATGGGCGCTGAGATTGAATGGGGCGATGATTTTGTGATTGCGCGCCGCGGTGAATTACACGCGATTGATATGGATTTCAACCATATTCCAGATGCTGCGATGACGATTGCTACCGCCGCTTTATTTGCCAAAGGCACGACGAAAATTCGTAACGTGTACAACTGGCGAGTAAAAGAAACCGATCGCTTGTCGGCGATGGCGACAGAACTTCGTAAAGTGGGCGCTGAAGTAGAAGAAGGGGAAGATTACATTACGATCACCCCAACTCAACACCTCAAGCATGCAGCGATTGATACTTACGATGATCACCGCATGGCGATGTGCTTCTCTTTGGTTGCGCTAAGCGACACGCCAGTCACTATCAATGATCCGGGTTGCACATCAAAAACCTTCCCAGATTATTTCGATAAGTTGTCGGCACTCAGCCAATAAATGAAGCGATATCGATAGTATGAATTGAAATGCCAGTCTTATGACTGGCATTTTTTATAGCAGGCTTGGCAAGTGATAAGAAAAGGAGCGCTAGTTCTAAGGTTTATCTAGTTCAGGTTTTATCTAGCTCAAGTTTTTCTCTAGCACTAAAATCGGCACTAGACTTAAAATTTGCTGTTGGGCAGTAAAACCGATATCCTGCGCGGCTACAGCCAGTGAGAGTCGTTATATGAACCGCAAGAAAAAGATCAATCAAATTCTAAAAAAGAGACAGAAGCAGTCAAACTCTAAGATACATAATAGCAATAAGCCTCGCTATGTCTCTAAAGCTGATCGCGCAAAATTAGAACTTGAGCAAGCTGAGTCGTCTCACGAAAACACAGAGCAAGTAGCCCAGCCAGCAGATACCACTTTAGACTCGGCTGAGTAAACGCACGCGAATTCACCCCTAGCTTTGCTAAGCTTTTTCTACAATGGCGTAGGTATGAAGCTCGGGGTATTGATCGAACTCGACATGCCGGATAACACAGCCAAGTTTTATCAATAGTGATACAATCCCATTAGTTCCCAATGACGAATAATGGACTTCGGGCCCCATAAAATCATCGTTGTGCTGGCCTTGCTCTTCTGTTCCACCAAAAGAGAAGATGAAAATTCCGCTACGATTGAGTGAGCTAATAATCTTTGTTAGCACCTTCTCTTGCTGAACTAATGGGATATGCCAAATACTATCCCAAGCGGTAATGAAATCGTATTTTTTGGGCAGCGCCCATTCGCAGATGTCCTGATGATAGAAAGTCAGATCAGGATGTTTTTGTCTGATGATTTTTATCATTTCAGATGAAATATCCACGCCTTCAACCTTAAATCCTTCTTCTATTAACAGATCTTCAAATCGGCCTGTACAGCCACACCCTATATCAAGTGCGTTGCCCCGATTTCGAGAAAATTGTAGAGCGATTTGATGTGGTACGATGCCATTACTGAGATCAAAATCATTGTCTTCCCACAAATGGGTGATTTGATCGTAGGCTAATCCAATATCTTTAGGTTTCATTGGTTTAGTCTCCATATTCTTATCTTTCACTTGTTTAGTACCACTTTGTCAGGCTTTACAGAATAATCAAAGATAAAGGCGGTGGGTAATGTGAGCAAGGACGTGAGTCGAAGTATGGAAATCTCGGTATAGTACAGCTCGACTTTATACTGGCTATCCATCCAGTTCTTGATTATTATTCTGCTATCTTATTTTGTTATTAGGTAATCGTTGTGATCGGTCGTCTACGTGGAACTCTTGTCGAAAAACTCCCTCCAGAATTATTAATTGAAGTTAACGGTGTTGGCTATGAAGTCCAGATGCCAATGAGCTGCTTTTATGAGCTGCCTAACGTCGGCGAAGAAGCCATCATATATACTCATTTTGTAGTTCGCGAAGATGCGCAGCTCTTGTATGGCTTTAATACGGTTAAAGAGCGTGCTTTATTTCGCGAAGTCATCAAGGCGAACGGGGTCGGTCCTAAGTTGGGGCTTGGTATTTTATCCGGCATGACGGCAATGCAATTTGTCTCCTGTGTCGAGCGCGAAGACATCACTACTTTAGTGAAGCTGCCAGGTGTAGGTAAAAAAACGGCCGAGCGTTTGGTTGTAGAAATGAAAGACCGCCTGAAAGGGTGGGGCGCTGGTGACTTATTCACCCCAGCCGATGAGGTTGAATCGATGGGCGGGAGTGGACAAGCTGGCTCAGGAAATGTGGAAGAAGAAGCGATCAGTGCATTGCTTGTGTTGGGTTACAAGCCAACTCAGGCATCGAAAGTGGTCTCCCAAGTCTCTAAGCCAGATATGACTTGCGAGTCCGTAATTCGCGAAGCCTTAAAATCAATGGCTTGATTTTAAACAAATTGAACATCATAAATTAATGTACGCTACAGAACCTAGGAACCCTAGTCATGATTGAAGCCGATCGCTTGATTGCTCCCGATAGCCCAGTATACAAAGAGGAAGAGGCGATTGATCGTGCTATTCGTCCAAAGAAGCTGGAAGACTACCGTGGCCAAGACCATGTTCGCGGACAAATGGAAATTTTTATTAAAGCCGCGCAATTGCGAAATGAAGCACTCGATCATTTATTGATCTTTGGTCCTCCAGGTTTGGGTAAAACGACGTTAGCAAACATTGTTGCCAACGAAATGGACGTAAGTATTCGGACGACGTCTGGCCCTGTGTTGGAAAAAGCCGGCGACTTGGCGGCACTTCTGACCAACCTAGAAGAAAACGACGTGTTGTTTATTGATGAGATACACCGTTTAAGCCCGATGGTTGAAGAGGTGTTATATCCGGCAATGGAAGATTACCAGTTGGATATCATGATAGGCGAAGGCCCTGCGGCGCGATCGATCAAAATTGATTTACCGCCGTTTACTTTGATTGGCGCCACGACTCGCGCTGGCTCATTAACATCGCCGCTACGAGATCGCTTTGGTATTACCCAGCGCTTGGAGTATTACCAAGTCGCCGATTTGCAATACATAGTGCAGCGCAGCGCATCGTGTTTAGGGCTCTCTATGGAAGCCGAAGGCGCGTTAGAAATCGCAAGGCGCGCACGTGGTACGCCACGTATTGCTAACCGTTTGTTACGCCGTGTTAGAGATTTTGCTGAGGTGAAAGCTGATGGCCATATTTGCGCCGAGGTAGCCGACCAAGCGTTGAACATGCTTGATGTTGATGCAAGAGGCTTTGACTACATGGATCGCAAGCTACTGTTGGCAATTATTGAAAAATTTGGTGGTGGGCCAGTTGGCCTCGATAATATGGCGGCCGCGATAGGCGAGGAAAAAGATACGATAGAAGATGTGTTAGAGCCTTACCTCATTCAGCAAGGTTATTTACAGCGTACGCCTAGAGGAAGAATCGCCACCGATCGTGCTTATTTGCATTTTGGAGTTGAGAAGTAAGTTTTCATTTTAATTGCTATCTCTATTTAAAATATCGTGATATGTGAAAAAGTGACCAGATATTGCATATATTTCGTTCAGGTAACATCAGCGCCTAAATTGTTAACAGTTTGTGAGTGGGGTGGGGGTAAAGCGGGGTGCTTGTTAAGCTGCTCTAACATCCTGTTTTTTATAAATTGATCTATATCAAATTCTGTGAAATCTCCGTTAAAGGCGAAGGAAGGCCTTAACGTGAACTACCTCGTCAGCCTCCAATTATTTTTTTGAAACCACTTGTGATTGTCAGTAGTATGACTGTCGGCTAACTTAGCTAACGCCCTTACTTTTACCTAACCACTTTAGTGCATGTTGCACTGTTTTCGCGACTTTTCGGCGATTTTAGGCCGCGAATACATTGCAGAATGTAGAAAGTGTCAACTGCTGGCACACAGGAGCTCTCATGATAGACATAGTTGATCTGTCGCGATTCCAATTCGCGATGACAGCAATGTATCACTTCTTATTCGTACCTCTCACCATTGGCATGACGTTTATGCTTGCTATCATGGAGTCGTTGTATGTAATGACCAACAAGCAAGTCTATAAAGACATGACCAAATTTTGGGGTAAGCTTTTTGGTATTAACTTTGCGCTTGGTGTAGCAACCGGCCTAACCATGGAATTCCAGTTTGGTACAAACTGGGCTTACTACTCTCACTATGTCGGCGATATTTTCGGTGCGCCATTGGCAATTGAAGGGTTAGTGGCGTTCTTTTTGGAATCCACCTTTGTTGGTCTTTTCTTCTTTGGTTGGGATCGCTTAAGCAAACGTCAGCATTTAGGTGTGACTTGGCTAGTGGCCATTGGTTCCAACTTCTCTGCTTTATGGATTTTGATTGCAAACGCTTGGATGCAGCACCCTGTCGGCGCGCATTTCAACTACGAAACCATGCGTATGGAGATGGTGAATTTCTCTGACATCATTTTCAACCCAGTGGCTCAAGTTAAGTTCGTGCATACGGTTGCCGCTGGCTACACCACAGGTGCGATGTTTGTTCTAGCGATAAGCTCGTTCTACATTCTTAAAGGCCGCGATCTTCCATTTGCTCGTCGTTCTTTTGCTATTGCCTCTTCATTTGGTATGGCCGCTATCCTATCGGTTATCGTATTGGGTGACTCATCTGGCTATGAAGTCGGTGAAGTGCAGAAAGTAAAAATGTCTGCTATTGAAGCGATGTGGGAAACAGAGCCGGCGCCAGCACCATTTACTCTCTTTGGCTTCCCTAGCCAAAAAACACATACGACCGAATATGCTATCAAGATCCCGTACGTAATGGGTATCATTGGTACACACTCGCTAGATAAACAAATTCCAGGGCTAAACGAATTACGAGAGCAAAACTTAGGCAAAATTCGCAACGGTATGGTTGCGTATGGTTTGTTGAAGAAACTCCGTGATGGTGACAAGTCTGAAGCTGTTGTGAAGCAGTTCGACAAAGTGAAAGGCGATTTAGGATACGGTCTATTACTTAAGCGTTACACCCCTGAAGTGACAAACGCGACAGAAGCACAAATCCAAAAAGCAGCGAATGATACTATCCCTGAAGTGTGGCCAATCTTCTGGTCTTTCCGCATCATGGTGGCTTGTGGCTTTACGATGTTGGCTGTATTTGGTATTGCTTTCTATCAATCGTGCCGTCAGCGAATTGGTCAAAATAAGTGGGTTCACCGCATTGCGCTATACAGCTTGCCACTTCCGTGGATTGCCGTTGAAACAGGCTGGTATGTGGCTGAGGGTGGTCGTCAACCGTGGGCGGTGGGCGGTATATTGCCAACGCACGTTGCGGCTTCCCCTTTGTCTGCTACTGACATTTGGACATCTCTTGCTGCCATCGTTGTATTCTACTCGGCGTTGCTTGTTGCTGAAGTCTATTTGATGCTCAAGTTTGCTCGTATCGGGCCAAGTAGCTTGAAAACTGGCCGCTATCATCATGAAAACAATGATGACAACACGATCGAAGACAAAGTAAACCGTCAAGTCGAAGCTTAATCAGGAGTAGAACAATATGTTTGATTACGAAACCCTACGATTTATCTGGTGGGTATTGATTGGAGTGCTACTCGTGGGCTTTGCGGTCACAGATGGCTTCGATCTCGGTGTTGGTGCATTGGTGCCAATACTCGGTAAAACCGATACAGAGCGTCGTGTGATGATCAACACGATAGCTCCTCACTGGGACGGAAACCAAGTATGGCTAGTGACGGCTGGGGGCGGGCTATTTGCTGCGTGGCCTCTAGTGTACGCTACGTCATTCTCTGGCTTTTACTTGGCTATGATGGTTGCGCTAGTCACGCTATGGCTACGTCCAGTCGGCTTAGATTACCGTTCAAAAATTGAAGACAAAAAATGGCGTACAAACTGGGATAGATGTATTTCTATCAGTGGCTTTGTTCCCCCAATCATCTTCGGTGTTGCGTTCGGTAACTTGCTGCAAGGCGTACCATTTAACTTAGATGAGTTTTTGATTCCGAAGTACTATGGCTCGTTCTTTGGTCTGTTGAATCCGTTTGCACTACTATGTGGCGTGATCAGTTTGTTGATGTTTTTGTTGCAGGGCACCACTTGGCTACAAATGAAAACCACTGACAATCTACGCGCTAAATCACGCAGATTATCTCAGGTGTTAGGTTTGGTCTTAACGGTTGCGTTTGTTGGCGCAGGGTTCTGGATTCAGCATATCGACGGTTATGTCATCACAAGTGTGATGAATCACAGTGCGGACTCTGATCCGTTAGGTAAAACGGTGATTCGTGAAGCGGGTGCGTGGATGACGAACTTCCATACTTATCCAAAACTATGGGCAGCACCGCTATTGGGTGTGTTCATGCCTTTGCTTTCGGTTCTGGCTTCTCGTTTCAATAAAAGTGGTTGGGCATTTTTGGCATCAAGTCTTGCGAACGCAGGTGTTATCGCGACAGCGGGCATCGCCATGTTCCCATTCCTTATGCCTTCTAGTTTAGACCCTAGCCACAGCTTAACCATGTGGGATGCGACGTCTAGTAAACTAACGATGCAAATCATCACCGTGGTTGCGTTTGTTATGGTTCCGGTTATTTTGATTTACACATCATGGACTTACTACAAAATGTTTGGCCGTGTTGACGAAAAGTATATCGAACAAAACAAAACTTCAGCGTATTAAGGAGGTTGTACAATGTGGTATTTCGCATGGATTCTTGGTGTTTTACTCGCGTGTGCATTTGGCATCATCAATGCGCTTTGGTTAGAGCATACTGAAATGATGGATAAAGACAGTGAGTAAGCTTGCTGCGCAAGTGACTAAACTGCACCAACCCATGGATAAAGCACTCATCCGAGTCCTATCCATTGCGTTGGGGGCCTTCCATATTGTGATGTTGATGTGGGACCCAAAACAATACGCCGCGATGATTGGTGGGTTTAATGAAGTGATTAGCCCGCTGCTGATTTGGGCAGTATGCTCCAGCATGATTTATGGTATCGGTTTTAAGCCGAAAAGCTGGTTTTGGCAGTTGTTATTTAGTCCTTACATCTGTTTGCCAATCTTGCTTTACCTGACGGTCATGCACATCGTTTGATAATACAGACTGTTTAATAATGCAGGTTATTTAATGATACAGACTGTTTAACAATGCAAGTTGATTAGCATTTCAGCAAAATGGCACGACTTTTTAAGTCGTGCCATTTTTTTTAACAATATTCTGTGCAAATCCTTGTTTGACGCTTGCCAAATAGGTGCTGAGTTGCGATATAGTAGTCAGGTAATTGTCTATAAGAACTGGATTTATTTTGCAAGAGTCAGAATCGTTGTTTAATTGGCCTATCACCGTTTATTACGAAGATACCGATGCTAGTGGTCTAGTCTTTCATTCGAACTATATAAACTTTATAGAGCGTGCTCGCACCGAGTTATTAAGAGCTCGAGGCCATTCACAACAGACTTTACTGGAGCAAAATATTGCTTTCACGGTGAGGCATATTGATATTGATTATCTCAAGCCAGCCCACTTGGATGACCAATTAGTCGTTCGAACTAATATTGCACAATTAAAGAAAGCATCGCTTACTTTCTGTCAGGAGATCGTCAATCCTGAAAACATCACGTTGTGTAAGGCCATGGTTAAGGTAGCATGTATCAGCACTGAAACAATGAAACCCCTTGCTATACCCCATCAAATCGTTCAGGAGATTGCTAACCGTGCCGTCTGATATTTCTATTCTTGACCTGTTTTTGCAGGCAAGTTTTCTCGTTAAAATTGTAATGCTTATCCTACTCGGCATGTCGGTCGCTTCTTGGGCGATGATTTTTAAGCGCAGTCAGGTTCTGACGCAAGCGGTGAAAGACGCCAATTCTTTTGAAGACAAATTTTGGTCTGGAACCGACTTATCTCACCTCTATCAGGATGTGAAAAAGCGTAAAGAATCCTTAGCAGGCACGGAAGAGATCTTCTACGCCGGCTTTACCGAGTTTGCACGTTTGAGAAAATCGAACGCAGCATCACCTGATTTTATTATGGAAGGAACCGGCCGTGCTATGCGTGTATCGGTTGCTCGTGAAGTGGATGGGCTGGAAACCAACCTGCCATTTCTTGCGACAGTCGGGTCAATCAGTCCATACATCGGCTTGTTCGGTACGGTATGGGGTATCATGCACGCCTTCATCGCGCTGGGCCAAGTGAAGCAGGCCACGCTGGCCATGGTTGCCCCCGGGATCGCGGAAGCCTTGATTGCGACGGCAATGGGCCTGTTTGCGGCGATTCCTGCCGTGATGGCGTTCAACCGCTTAAGCACCAAAGTTGGTAAGTTAGAGCATACCTACGCTACTTTTTCTGAAGAGTTTCACAGTATTTTGCACCGCCAAGCGATGGCGGGTAAGGCATAACTGATGGCGGGTTATCAACCTAAAAAGCGTAAGCTTACGGCAGAAATTAACGTTGTGCCTTATATTGACGTTATGTTGGTGCTATTGATTATATTTATGGTTACCTCACCGTTTGTCACCCAAGGTGTCGATGTCAACTTGCCAAAAACCTCAACGGCTAAGCCAGCTACGGACTTAGCGGGAGATAGCGATAGCGACTTTATTATTGTTCAAATAGATAAACATGGTCAGCTAGGTTTGAGTATCAATAACGATCCAGTGGAAACAGGACTATCGTTACAGGGTCTACTCGTGCGAGTGAAAGCGGAGTTGTCGCTCAAACCAAACTCGCCAGTTGCCGTCGGCGGAGATGCAGCCACTCCTTATGCGAACGTCGTGTCAGTGCTTGATGAGTTACGTCAAGCGGGGATCCCCAAAGTGGGGTTGCTGACCGATATAAAGGACATTAAATAAACGCCACCTCATTGATGAAAAATGACTACTACAAATAATAAAAGTTATCTCAAACCCACCGTTGTTTCGGTGGTTTTGCATTTGCTCCTCATTGTCACTTTGTTGTGGGGAACAGATTTTCATATGACGGAACCCAAGCCAGCTGGCCAAATGGTTCAGGCTGTGGTGATTGATCCTGCGTTGGTGCAAAAACAAGCCCAACAGATCAAGCGTCAGCGTGAAGCTGCGGCTAAAAAAGAGCAAGATCGTCTTGATAAGCTGCGCCGAGAAAGCGAACGTTTGGAGAAAAACCGCAAAGCGGAAGAAGACCGTATACGCCAACTTAAGCTGCAACAAGCGAAGGACGCTCAAGCCGCTCGCGAAGCTGAAAAGGATCGCGTGACACAAGAGAAAAAGCGTGCCGAAGAGGTGAAGCAAGCCAAGCTAGAAAAGAAACGCTTGGCAAAACTTGAAACTCAACGTAAAGCGGCAGCAGCAAAAGCCAGACGCGCCAAAATAGCGAGGGAAAAGGCTGCCAAAGAAAAAGCGGTAGCAGAGAAAGCACGTCAGAAAAAAATCGCCGCTGAAAAGGCTAGAAAAACCAAACTAGCGAAAGAAAAAGCCGCGAAAACAGCCGCTGACAAGGCGCGTAAACAAAAAGAGTTACAAGCTAAATTGGCCGCTGAGAAGAGAGCAAAGGCTAAGCTAGCAGCAGAGAAGAAAGAGAAAGAAGCGGCGCTGAATAAGATATTTGATGGTTTAGAAAGCGAATCAGCGCAAAGTAACTCTGCGCGAGCCAAGTATCTGGCCAGCGAAGTAGAGCGATACAGCAGTTTGTATAAAAGTTTAATTGAACAAAATCTATATGTGGATGATAGCTTGAAGGGCAACGTCTGCCGTGTTGCATTAAAGCTCGTCCCTGCAGGTAGCACATCAGCTTTGGTCTCAGAAATTAAGGTTCTTGGTGGCGATAGCAATGTGTGTTCTGCCGCTCGGCGAGCAATAGCACAAGTACCTAGTTTTCCACTGCCGAAAAACGAACCTAAAGTCGTTGCGCAGCTACGCAATATTAATTTGACGGTCCAACCTGAATAAAAGGAAGTGATAGTGTTAAAACGATTGTTTTTAGGATGTCTTGTTGTGGCATTCGGTATTCAAAGTGCGAGTGCTGCCTTAGATCTGGTGATCACAGGCGGAGTTAATTCGGCCAGACCGATCGCAATTATCCCATTTCAATATGAAGGGAAAGGTAAGTTACCTCAGGATGTTTCTGCTGTGGTGGCTTCGGATTTGCAGCGCAGTGGTAAGTTCAACCCAATCGCGGTGACGAAAATGCCGCAGACACCGCATTCTGTGTCTGATATTGATTATAAGGCGTGGAGCCAGCTCGGCGTTGAAGCCTTGCTTACCGGTAAAATAAGTAAAAGCGCCGATGGCAAGTATGTGATCAACTATCAGTTGGTTGATATTGCGCACGGCCATTTGGCTAAGGGCAATAACCTTGAACTGAGTAAAAACGGTGAGCTGATTTCTAGTCAAGACCACGTGCTGTTTAACAAACAAGCTAAAGTTCAGCCTAGTCGATTACGCGAATACGCGCACCGCATTTCCGATCTTGTGTATCAGCAGCTGACAGGTGAGCGCGGCGCGTTCTTGACTCGCATCGCTTACGTGGTGATTAACCCTAGAGATGCTTACCCATACCAGTTAAGAGTGGCTGACTATGATGGTTACAACGAGCGTTTAGTACTGCGTTCTAAACAGCCGATCATGTCACCAGATTGGTCTCCTGATGGTAAGGAACTCGCGTACGTTAGTTTCCAAAATGGTCATGGTGAAATTTATATCATGAACATTTACACCGGTAAGACGAAGTTAGTCTCTTCGTACCCACGCCACAATGGCGCTCCGTCTTTCTCTCCAGATGGCACTAAATTAGCGATGGCCTTGTCAAAATCAGGCAGTTTGCAAATTTATGTGTTGGATTTGAAAACGAATAAGGTGACTCAGTTAACACGTGGTAGCTCGAATAACACTGAACCTTTCTGGTATCCAGATGGTAAATCACTTATTTTCACCTCAGATAGAGGGGGTTTACCGCAGATTTATAAAGTAAATTTAGCCACCGACGCTATTAGTCGTTTAACATGGCAGGGGCGTCAGAACCAAGGCGGAGAAATTACCCCAGATGGTCGCTATTTGGTGATGGTTAACCGCAGTAACAGTGGTTTCCACGTCGCTAAGCAAGACTTAGAAACGGGCACCCTGCAAGTGTTGACCAAGACATTCTTAGATGAATCACCGAGTGTCGCACCGAATGGCAGTATGATCATTTACAGCTCCATCTATAACAACACCAATGTTCTCAACTTGGTTTCTACAGATGGACGGTTTCATGCTAGGTTACCGGCCACAAATGGGCGAGTTAAATCGCCTGCTTGGT
Source organism: Vibrio profundum (assembly GCF_050337555.1). Lineage (NCBI taxonomy): Bacteria > Pseudomonadati > Pseudomonadota > Gammaproteobacteria > Vibrionales > Vibrionaceae > Vibrio > Vibrio profundum. Next base: position 38,349 of record NZ_JAKJTA010000013.1, on the reverse strand, counting down.
CGCCGTTTTTATAGCAAACTCTCTATAATAAGGAAAAAAAATGCAACTTAATAAAGTTCTAAAAGGGTTGATGATCGCGTTACCCGTTATAGCAATGTCAGCATGTAGCTCTACCGATAACGCGACTAACGCGTCAGGTTCAGAAAGCAACAATGCTGCGAGCACTTCTGCAAGCGCTGCGGGTCAAAGCGGCACTAACGCAGATGGTACGGTTGCGACTCCAATTGCTGGTCAAGATTCTCAATTGTCAGAGCAAGAGCTGAAAGAGCAATCTTTGCGTGAAAAGAAAACTGTTTTCTTCGCATTTGATAACTCAGTTGTTTCAACTGACTACCAGAATATGTTAGAAGCGCACGCAGCTTACCTAGTTTCTCACCCAGATGTGAAAGTGACCATTGAAGGTAATACTGATGATCGCGGTACGCCAGAATACAATATTGCTCTAGGCGAGCGCCGTGCAGAGGCTGTGTCTAAGTACCTACAAGCGCTAGGTGTACACAAAGACCAGATTTCTATTGTAAGCTATGGTGAAGAGAAGCCTTTATCTCTAGGCCAAACTGCATCGGCATGGGCGAAGAACCGCCGTGCGGTAATCGCATATTAATTTGAGGCAACCCTCATGTTCAGTAACTTCCAGCGCACTTTGCTGATTACGTTACTGGCAAGTGCAGCGGGCAATGTGTTCGCTGCACCAGCTCCAGTATCTAGTTTAAATTTAGGCGCTTCGACGGATTCTTCCGTGCAAGCTTCAGGATCGTCTCCTCAAAGTGAAATACAGCGGCTACAACGCTTGATTGAAAGTCGTAATTCATTCCAGTTGCAGCTTCAGCAACAAGTTGCCTCGATGTCGCAAGAAATTAATCAACTACGTGGCCAACTTGAAGTGAACAGCCACGACATGAAACAAATGCTTGATAGGCAGCGGCAACTCTTTATCGAAGTCGATAAGCTGCGCAGTCAAGTGAATGCGCCTAAGCAAGATGCAGCAACTGCTACGGCCGTTGATGGCGCCGACGACGCAGGGACATACAGCAGCAACGCCAGTGAGCAATCCGAATATCAAAAAGCGATCGATCTTATCTTGAATAAGCGAGATTATACGGGCGCGATTACGGCACTGCACAAGTTCCAAAAAGATTACCCTAAATCGACGTTAACGCCGAATGCACTCTATTGGCTTGGCCAATTGTATTTTGCGAATGGCGATTACAAGAAGGCCTCTGATAATTTCTTGTCGGTCTTAGACTACAAAGATTCGCCAAAACGGGCCGATTCTTTGGTCAAGCTTGGTGATATTGCGAAGCAAGAAAAAGATGACAAGAAAGCGAAGCAATACTATCAACAAGTATTAAAGCAGTATCCAAATAGTGCTTCTGCTCAGCTTGCCAAACAGCGGCTAAAGTAAGACTGACACCTTTTAGGTATTGAGAGGCGCGAATGCGCCTCTTTTTTCTTTTTTCGATGAGCATGGCAGGCCCAACAGGGCGTTTGAGAGAATTTTGATTCTGGCCATAAAACGGGTGTACAATGCTCGGATTCATTTCAAGTTGCATAGACCAAACGCTGTGAGCACAATAATAGATAAGATTGATACGGTATACCCATTCCCACCGAAACCAGCGCCACTGACTGAAGACCAACAGCAACAGCACATCGAAAATATTCGTCGATTGCTGAAAGAGCAAGACGCGGTCCTTATCGCACACTACTACACCGACCCTGAAATTCAGGCCCTAGCGGAAGAAACCGGCGGATTCGTTGGCGACTCTTTAGAAATGGCCAAATACGGTAACCGCCACGAAGCAAGTACGTTACTGATTGCTGGCGTTCGCTTTATGGGCGAAACCGCGAAAATTCTGACGCCTGAAAAACGCATTTTAATGGCAACGCTAGACGCTGAGTGTTCTTTAGATCTTGGCTGCCCGATTGAAGATTTCAGCGCGTTTTGCGATCAACACCCTGATCATACTGTCGTGGTCTACGCAAACACGTCTGCCGCGGTAAAAGCGCGCGCTGATTGGGTTGTGACGTCAAGCATCGCTGTGGATATTGTTGAGCACTTGGACTCTCAGGACAAGCCGATTATTTGGGGCCCAGATCGCCATTTAGGCGCTTACATCAATAAGAAAACGGGCGCTGAAATGTTGTTGTGGCACGCTGAGTGTGTCGTGCACGATGAATTTTCTGCGGATGCACTTCGTAAGATGAAAGGTGTTTACTCAGAAGCGGCGGTATTGGTTCATCCAGAATCTCCAGCAAGCGTTGTCGACTTAGCCGATGCCGTTGGCTCAACCAGCCAGCTCATTAAAGCGGCTCGCGAGCTGCCGCACAAACAACTGATTGTGGCGACAGACAAAAGTATCTTCTACAAGATGCAACAATTAGTGCCTGAAAAAGAGCTGATTGAGGCTCCGACGGCAGGTGCGGGCGCGACGTGTCGCAGCTGTGCGCATTGCCCTTGGATGGCAATGAACGGCCTTAAAGCGATTGAACAAGCTTTGACTCACGGCGGTGCAGGGCATGAAGTGTTTGTTGATGACGCCATCCGCACTCAGGCGCTTGTGTCACTTGATCGCATGTTAGAATTTGCTGAGCAGCTTAATCCGTAAGACTAACTTGCGATCTGCTTCACATTATAGAAACCAGCCCCTTTAGGCTGGTTTTTTTGTTTTAGAATAAATGAAAATTTCTCTTGTAAGGTAGTGTATGGGGATTTTCCTGCTATTTAGAAAGTGGCTACGTACATGGCTGATCGACGTGAGTAATCGGAACCTTTCTTTGTTGTTCTTAGCGTACGTGGCACTCACTTGGTTGCTATTGAGAATTGCAGGGGAGCACGAACTCACAGGTAATTTTTCCACGTTCTTCTATTACCTAATTGTGACGGCATCCACTGTGGGTTATGGCGATTTGTCACCACATACGGCACTGGGAAAGTGGGTCGTTGTCATGCTCGTTATTCCGGGGGGGCTAGTCCTCTTCGCGGCAGTGTTAGGAAGGCTGTCAGCTTCAGCAATTGAGTCTTGGCGAGCAGGTATTTTAGGAAAGCGGAGAGTGGAGATGAAAGATCATATATTGATATTGGGGTGGCACGGAGAAAGAACGGTAAACTTGATCAGAATGCTGCAACATGAAGAAGCAGGAAAACGGCCTATCGTACTTTGTGTTCGAGCTGAACTTGAAAACCCTCTTCCCGGAGAAGTGGAATTTGTCCGTGTAAGTAGCTTTACCGATGACATCGAAATGTCCACGGGGAGTTATAGCGAGGCGAGCTGCATTATTATTGATGTAATGGAAGACGACTTGACCTTATCGGCTGCGTTGTTTTGTTCAAACCATAACCCCACGGCCCATATTTTGGCGTATTTTAACGATGAATCTCTTAGCCAGTTGTTAAGGAAGCATTGCTCAAACGTGGAGTGTATTCCATCCATTAGTACAGAGATGTTGGCGAAATCAGCGGTAGATCCGGGGTCGAGCTTATTGCACCAAGAGTTACTGTCTTCCACGAAAGGCATGACTCAGTACTCCGTCACCTACCCAGAAGTGCTGCCCGCGACCTCCGTCGAACCAATCTTTCACTATATGAAGCGTGCGCACCAAGCGACACTAATCGCACTCGATAGCGGAGATGGTATTCTCTTAAACCCAGACTTGGCATGCAGCGTGGCGTCAGGCGCGAAATTATTTTATATAGCCGATGAGCGAATTGAGAAGTTTGACTGGCAAAGCATGTAATTGCGGAAATATGCCGTCATGGTGCTGCACATATCCCACGGCGACTGGCTACAAGTGATTAGCTACAAGTGATTAGTTACACACTACACGCTACAAGCGATTAGTTACAAGCTACAAGTTATTAGGGATTGGCTATGAGTTAACGGCTAATAGTTGAGCCAGATATGTGAATCTTACATCTGGCTCATTTTTTAGACTTATTGCTCGTCTACAAGGGCTGCCGCACGCAGTGATAAACCACATAGCATGGTAGGAATGCCATTGAAGATTTCTTCAAACTGCTCTAGTCCTTCGATGCCTTGATCTTTCAAGGTGACGATTGACGTTTCTGGATCGTAGAGCATGCTCAACGACAGAATAACACCGCCAAGTAAGGCACTGTTTTCGCTATCAGCAGGCATCAGAGTATCCCAATCATCTTGGGTGAGTTGCCAGCCAGTTAAAACGCCTTCGCAGAAATCTCGTGTGGCTTGATTAACAATATCTTCGTCATCTAACTGGCACGTTTCAGGCCAAGTCCATTTGTTTTCGAGCAAAGCAGGGCGATAGTTGTTCCAAATCGCGATCACTTGGTCAATGTAGGCTTCAAGTTGTTCTCCATCGCTAAACGGCGCAGTTTCTGTGCCACCCCATAACATAGGCAACCACTCTTCAGGGGGAAGCACATGTGGCGCCGCGGCGATTGCCGCAACAAAGCCTTGGGTTTTGGCTTCGTTAAGTAATTTGCTTTCTAATTCAGGAGAATTGATGATCTGATGTAATGACAAAATTATGACCAGTTAGCGAATAGATTAATGGAGGCGCTATAGTAGCAGTCATATTCTCGGATAAAAAGACTTGCTAGAACACTATATTCACTATAGTTTTTAACAAAAGGACAGGATTCAACAAGTTATGGATATACGCTCTTCGCTAAAGCGAAAAAGTATTTTGGCGCTTGCCGGATACCTCTGTTTCATTATTATGATTGTCGGCACTGTGAGCTATTGGGTGGTGGAACCGCCTGTTCGAGAACAGCTTGAGCAAAATTTAGACCTCAACGGCAAACTGATTGCCGACCAAATTCAATCGCCCCTCGTCAATTCTCTAGGTATTTTGCACAGCATCGTCAGTATTGGCAGTACCGATCTCCCCCAAGCGGATCAAAAACGTTTACTACATACCCTTTTTTATAACCTCAATACGATCGCAATCAGTGGTGGGCTATGGCCTGAGCCTCATAGCGTTAGCCCTGAAATTGCTTATTCTAGTTTGTTTTATAACCGCGCATCGGACGGCAAAGTTGACCAAATCAGCTCGTGGAATAACCCACAAACGGGCGGCTATAATAAACAAGATTGGTATCTTTCAGCGGCAAATAAGCCGGTAGGCACGGTAACTTGGTCAAGAACCTACATTGATGCTTATACACATGTACAAATGATTACGGCGTCGTCACCGTATTATATTGACGGTAAGTTTGCGGGCGTGGCCACCATCGACTTGTCTTTGCAAGGCTTGGTCGATTTTGTTGCTAAACAGGCTGAAGAATTTGGCCTTGGTGTTGCGGTGAAAGATGGCTACGGCGAAATTATCACCGAGCACAACTTTCGCGTCATGCAGGGTATTTACATCAGCAAGTTGAAGTTTGGTGACTTTGATTGGTCGGTCGATGTGGTTAATGCTCGTCAGCTGATCAGTGAACAGGTGCTGCATATCATTTCCAACATGGAATGGTCGATCATTCCGCTGTTGTTATTGTGCGTGATGTTTGGCTACTTCTTGATCAGTCGATATTTGATTCACCCAATCACCGATATAGCGCAAACCGTAGCCGACTCCAAACAAGGCGGCATTATTGATGTGCCCTATCAAAGCAATGATGAAATCCGACACTTGATTGATGCCTTTAATCAAAAAACAGTTTTTCTTGAAGCGGAAAAGGTGAAAGCGCAGGCCTCCACACAAGCCAAAAGTGCCTTTTTAGCTACGCTCTCCCATGAAATTCGTACGCCAATGAACGGCGTGCTCGGCACGGCGCAAATCTTACTGAAAACCGAACTGACGGATGAGCAAAGTAAGCAGCTAAAAAGCTTATATGATTCCGGCGATCACATGATGACCCTGCTCAACGAGATCTTAGACTTTTCTAAAGTTGAGCAAGGCCACTTGGAGCTCGATAGTTCTCCATTTCCGCTGGGCTCGATTATCGGCAGCATCAATAGTGTGTATTACACGCTGTGCGCGGAAAAAGGGCTTCAGTTTAAAGTGTATTCGGAGATCTCTCCCGAGCGTTGGTACTTCTCCGATAAAGCGCGGTTAAGGCAAGTATTGTTCAACTTGCTGAGCAATGCTGTGAAGTTTACTTCACGCGGCTTTATTGAAGTAACGTTTAAAGAAATTACCGATCAGGGTAAAACCTACCTGAAAATTAGCGTGCGTGACAGCGGGATCGGGATCGCCAAAGAGTCGCAAGATAAAATTTTCCGTCCTTTTGAACAAGCAGAGTCCTCAACGACGCGCCGCTACGGTGGAACGGGCCTTGGGCTCGCCATCGTAAAAAACATCTGCGAGCTTATGGATGGTGATATCTCAATCACCAGTGAATTGAATATAGGTACCAGCTTTCATGTGAGATTGGGGTTAGAAATTTGTGAGCCGGGTGCGGTAGAAATTAAAGTGCACCGCAAAGTGAGCTACCAAGGATTGCATGTTTTGATCGTGGAAGACAATCGAACCAACACCATCATCATCGAAAGCTTTATGAAGGCGAAAGGCTTCACGTGTGACAGCGTAGAGAACGGCGAAGAGGCGCTGCAAGCCATTGCAGACACCCACTACGACTTAGTCTTGATGGACAATCATATGCCAGTGATGGACGGCGTAGAAGCCACTGCAGCCATCCGCCTGTTACCCGGCATCAAACGCCATACTTTGATCTTTGCTTGCACCGCCGATGTGTTTAAAGAAACACGAGAAAGAATGCTTGGCGCAGGAGTCGATTACATCATTGCCAAGCCGATCGACGAGCAAGAGCTTGATGATGCTTTGTATCAATACTCCAACAAACTTTTTCAATTCCACCCGAATCAAAAGGCCAGTCAGGAGCAGATAGACGTGGAAGACACCTTGGTGAATTTGTATGTGTGTTTGGAAAATGAACAAATAGCCCAATCGGTGAGTTTGCTAGAAGGCTTGATAGGGGAGTTTAAGGGCAGTGAATTCCAACAATTATCTGGTGTCTTGCAGCGAACGCTAAGGGCACTGCAAGATGGGCGTCTCCCACCGAAGGAAGACTTGGATCTGATCACCGTCTTAGTTGCGGATAAGTGCACATAGATTTTCAATAATTTGCTGTTAGTTTATACGCTTTAGCTAAAATATCGCCACTTGAATCATGTGGCAGTATTTTTTTTACTTTTTCTCTTGACCAATCCCAACAGAATCATTAAATTAGCGCCCCGTTGAGACGAAAAATGCACTCAACAACAATACGGTGAGTTGTCCGAGTGGCTGAAGGAGCACGCCTGGAAAGCGTGTATACGGCAACGTATCGAGAGTTCGAATCTCTCACTCACCGCCAAATTTAAGAAAAGAGACGTCCTAGGACGTCTCTTTTTGCATTTAAAATTCATACAATCATCAAGTACCGTTCCACCTAACCTCGTGCAAATCAGTAGAAGCGAGCGAGTCAGTCAAGAAATACTATTTTCAGGAACACTACTACTTCCTAAATTGAGTAAAGATAGTGCGTCACTTTGCTTCGCGGAGCTATTTCCTAAATCATCGCTCTGTCGTCCCCATGCATTTTCAGACGAGTTGCATCACAACTATATAGTTCTTCAGACACAGTCTCTTTCAATGGTCGGATGACTAGTCTTAATGCGAAGCTGATCGACTTCTATAACGCTTTCTCTTCATATTCGGTTCCAATATCTGGTCGTTATCATTACAGATTAGATAGTTAACACTGCGCCCGAAAATTGGGACCATTTCAGCTGGAAATATCGTGTTTATTTACTTCTATTTTATAGGATGAACTCTGATTAATTAGCTGCTTCAATTGTAACCGCATGGTAATATTTCCGTCAGATTCTGGTTAGCATCTTCAGCATAAATGAACGAGGTAATAGTTTGAACCTAGCCCAAGCACTCAGCATACTCTCGAAGTCCTCACCCTATGCGGTAAGTACTGAGCGAGGTACCGACAACGATCGGTATAAAGCGTATAAAGATTACATCTACATTGAAACAGAGATAGAGTCAGATTTTAAGAAAGCTTTAACGTCGGCTAGATCTCGCGATATCATTTTTCTATGTGGAAGCAGTGGCGATGGTAAATCTGAGATCCTTACGCGTTACAGCCAGACATATAAATCGACCTGCGACTTTCATTTGGATGCGACGCACAGCTTCAATCCAAGCCAAACCGCTATTCAAGCGTTAGACGAGCGTTTTTCAGATTATAAAGACAGCCAGCGCCCCTTAATCGTAGGTATTAATATTGGGATGCTGGGCAATTATGCAGAAGAGGGTGCTGAGATTCATGATGATGTAAAACGTTCTATTCAGGCGTTTTTGGGTAATCATAGTGAAAATATACCAGTTAATCATAAGTACTTGGATTTTGAGCAATATCCAAAGTTCAAGCTTAGTTCGGACGTGAGCACATCAGATTTTGCCGCTAAGCTTCTTTCTCGTTTGACGGAACAAACATTAGACAATCCTTTCTATGCCCTCTGTGACAATGAAGTGAAGAAATCTGGCCACAGTACGTTGTCAGCAAACTTCACACTTCTTGGATTAGAGTCAGTACAACAAAACATCATTGCACTGCTGTTGAAAGCGCGTTTGATTAAAGATCAATTTTTAACGGCTCGTGCTTTATTGGACTTTGTTTACCAAATCCTTGCGATGGATGGATACCTATTCGATAACTTGTTTTCTGGGGCTGATAACGAGTTGTTGGAACATATCCAAAGTTTCGATCCAAGTAATATACACACTCGTAAAGTCGACGAGTTTGTCCTCCAGTTTGGGCTTGGCATTGAAGATAAAGGATTTACGTCCCTTAGAAATCAAATGAAGCCTCTGGGTATATTCGATGTATCCAGTGCTGCATCTTATCTGCGTATGGTTTACTTGTTGAAAGATGAATCTCAATTTGCCAATGATTACATTGATGAGCTGAAGGCGGACTTTGATAACTCACTGGTGGAACAGTATGCGAAAAACTGGCTTCTCCATCGCGAATTTGATGGCTCTGGTAAGCAAAAGAAGGAGCTGAACAAGTTCTATAAAGATATCTTGATCGCTGCAATTCATCGTTATTGTAACCGTAATGCCCATGCCTTAGATAAAGACCAATTCTTTATCTCTGAATACAACGGTTTTAAAACGGCGGCGGAATTAGAAATTAAACCAGACTTTCACGCTATCAAGACTCAAGGTGTGAGTAAAATAGGCGCTTTCCCTGCGTACCTACAAGTGGATGGTAATGTTTTAGCGCCAATGCCGATCAGCATCAACCTGTTGGATCTCTTGAGTAAAATCAATCAGGGATATCGTCCAAACAAACACGATAAAAATGCAGTCTTGTTGTTAGATGAAGTGATTGAACAAATGATTGCGCTAGCCAATGAGAAAGACACCTTATTTATCTTGAAAAAAGACAAACGCTATAAAGTGATGAATGAAGATGACGAGTATTTCGAAGTGAGTGGTATCTAACATGACAGTGGACAAATATGTTAAGCCGTTTAATCCTAAGCTGCCGCAGACATCCGAAGATGTGCCCAATAAAAATAGCTTAAACAGCTACTTGCCAATTAGAACTAAGGGCAATGAGTTTGATTGGAATGCTGTCATTGGACTGGTTCTTCGAGGGTTGCTCCGTAAGAAGATCGAAAACCTCTCTTACGATGAATTTAGACAAAGCTGCCAAACTGTTTTTGAAGAAAAGCTAGGAGAAGAAGAGTTTTGGGAAGTATTGGAGAAAATGTACTTTGATAACCAAGACATTTTCTCAGTAAGCCCTGAACTTTTGCTTTTCCGCGCTCAAAAAGGTGAATTTTCTTCTGGGGACTCACGTGTCGCTTCCATGTTTACGAACCTATTACAGAACATGCGAGTTGAAGAGTTTGATGCAAAGCTCAATTTTATAGAGCGCGAAATGCTAGCGACATTACGCAGCAAGATGAAAAGCGACTCTATGATGAAAGCGAGCGAAGAGCCTTATTTACCCTATTTGTCCAAGTCATTTCGCAGCGATCTCAAGTTCCTCGTTAGCCGCCCTAAGTACTTTCTCAGTGAAATCGAATCATTTTTATCTCTGTATAGTTTCACCTATACAGCACAACTGAGCTTAGCGCTTACTGATTGGCGTTCTGGGGAAGAGCCAACCGCAAAACCCCTTTATTTCATCATGGATCATGAACGTGCGAGCAATGAGCGCACCCATATCAAAAACCATGGTTACAAGCTATTTAATGAGTCAGCAACCCGCTTGTTTCCAATGCTGACTATGCTTGAGCTTCTTCAGCCCGGATATGGTGAAAAGAATGCGACAAAAGTACCTTTATGGACGATTTCTAAAGGTATCCAAGAATCGAACTTTGAGCATCTGGCTGTGGAGTTAGAAAATTTTGCTAAAGCGTTCAAGTCTCAACGAAACTTAGACACGAATTTGGATGAGTCGGAGTCGGCGATTGATTGGCTTGGCAATGTGATGAAATTGGGCATTGCGCAGTTTAGCTTCGGTGAGCGCTTCAATATTAATAAAAAATACGTGACTGAAGTAGAGAAACATTTAGCCTCTCACTTCATTCAGACTCGCGGGCGTAGCGGACGTGTGCTGGTATTGAACCAAGATTACACCATTTTACTTACTAACCTTGTTATTGGAGAAAGGGACAAACTCCGTTTTCACGAGCTCATTGCGGAATTAAAACTACGCGGCATCTTTGTGGATAAACAAACAGAGCAAGAGCTAATTAAATTCTACGAGCGTATTGGTAATGTCGAGCGCATGAGTGATAGTGGAGATGCAGTATATGTCCGTAAAACAATTTGAGTCCTTTCTTGTCGAACAGTTTCTAGCGAACGCAGAAACTCATATCAAAGCAGGCTTCCGCTATCAGTTCAAATCACCAGATAGTGAAAATAGCCTACGCCTATACCAAGCGATGGTCGCCCATTCTACTCAGTCGATCGACGTTGATAATGGGATTAAATTGCCGTTCATTGAACGCTCTGGATGTAAAATTGTGCCAGTGGTGCACAGTGAAGACCCTGAGGAATATCAGGGTTTTACAGAAAACTATGTATCTTACCTTCGTGATGAGATAGCGAGCCAATCCGGTTTTCTTAAAGGTTGTGCGTTGGTGGTCATCCACAACAGTTTGCTGGATACCCTAATAAACTCTGCGGAAGATCTAGCGCAGGCTGGCCAAATTTGGAGTCCGACTCGAATTAAAGAGGCAATGAAAGGCCTAATTGTTCAGCAAGAAAAAGGACGAGATGTCTCGAGTTGCCTGCTGGATGATCAGTTTGATGCCATCTTAGAAGACGGCGCGACCATGTTTGGCTTCGAATCCTTGTACAAAGCAGTCGAAGATGGTGACCTACGCTTTAATGAGCTTGGCATGTTTGAAGATCCGCTTGTGGCTGAAATGAGCGGTAATCCTAAGCAAATCAAAAGGCGTTTAGAAGAAAATAGAGCACTTTATCAAGAGCTTTCTTTTGAAGCAGAGCATTTTGGTGACCAGCTTCAAGATCGCTTGAAGTACTTCGGCGAAAAATTCATCAATGAGAACTTTTCTGAAACAGGATCGTGGAAGGGCGTTGAATTTGAAGCCTTTTTACAAGAAAAGAAGCGTAACGCTCAACAGCAGCTGGTTTTAGAAGAAGAGCAAGCCTGCGAAGGCATGATTCTCATCGGTCGTAATCGTTCAGAAACCAAAGCAGGATTGCGTGATCGTCATATTATCCTCGAACTTGACGAAGGGTTAGACGAATTTGAGTTAAAGCTGGTGTTCCAAGGTGTGAATAATTTGGAGAAAAGCCAGTTCAAAATTCAACCTGCGAAAGCGCTAAATAAAGAAGAAGTGATTACCACCCGTAATGGCCTAAAAAACGCGACGGCAATCCTGAAAGCCAAGTACCTCCATGAGCCTTTGTTCTTCAATCTTGCCCTTAAGCGTGAAAACAAATCGGAAGTGTATAATTTTCGTTGTTTAGTGGTACGTAAAGGTGAGTTCTACCTTGAACCTTTCAAAAACACCTTCTTGGTTGAACACTCAAAGAAACGTTTAACGCTTAACATGGAAGAAAATAAGCTTCTTATTCGCGCCGAAGAGGGGCCAGTGTGCTCGCTTTCCGATGTAAAACAAGTCGTGGACATTTCAGAATACGCAGCGGTAGATTTTGAATCGTTGGCCAACGAAGCGGATGAAATCGATTTCTCAGTGAAATCTGGTGATAACCAGCTGAAATTCAATGTGGAAGGCGCGGTCGCGACCGATACTCTAAGTTTGCCATTACTGTTGAACCGTGGCCGTTATTACAAGCTGTTCAAAGATGACTATAACGGTGAGCTTTATTCGAAAAAAGGTAAGGTCGGCATTGATAATAGCGAGTTTGTTGTACCAGGGTTGCGCTTAAAGCTTCTTCGCTGGGAAGAAGAGTTCATCAATAGAAAAGTGGTGGCGATTTTTGATGAAGATGCCATAACACTGGATGAACTGCAAACGATCGACAGTTCTATTCATACCGGTTACGAAGAACTATTTGCGTATTTAGAGCAACACAGAAGTACGCCTTCACTTGCCTCTTGGGGAGATGAATTCACTCTTTTGGTCGAAAACCTTGTCGATTCGTATATTAGTTACTTTGCTGCTATTCCTACTGGCAGCATGTTAACCAAAGAACAAAAAACGGTATTGAAGGTAGGGTTGGTACAATCGGAAGATGAAGAGTACTACTCACCATTCCACCCACTGATTTTGGCTTACTACCTGAATCTGAGAAAAGTCATCAGAACCGATGATAGCTTTGCGAGTTTACCGGATGTCACGTTTGAGCGTTTATCTCCTAAAGGATTACTGCCATACGTCTACCATCCAAAACACGGGTTTGCATATAACCAACATGTGAAAGAAAACGCGTTTTGGATTAAGAGTGTGCCGCAAGAGAAAAGCTCACTGTCTTTTGTACGCAAGTTGGTGAAAGAAAAAATAGACGAATTTCAAACCGCTTTTAGCCAACTATTTACGGCTTCAGATAAAAGCATCATTGTGAACGCGGTGAACCAAGACAGTGCTAACGAGCTGTTTATGGGGCTAGTTGACTACATTCGCAATAACCTTGACAGTTCGGCATCGATCCACATCAACTTCTATGATGACGAGCTTACCTCCAACGCATTTGACCGCTTCGCAGAAACGGCAAACTACGATGAGTTGAAAGAATGGTTGGAGCTCAATAAAGGTAAAGTACGTGAAGTTGCCGACACCATCATCGATATTCTACGAACGCGATTAACCTACAGTAAATTCACCAATGAGCAGGCGGAGAAAAACGGTCAGGCGTACGCACACCTGTCTTTTTTCCGCAATAACGACAAAGTGGATTGCTCGGATATCTCGATTGATGACATGGCTTCAGGGATCGCTTGTGATGGTCTGTTGACTGGTGATGCCTCTGAGAGTAAATCCGGCTCTTATTTTACTGGCTTCGGTCTGAAAGGCACCGATTACCAAGATTACCCGCATCTCATGATGGCCAAATATGTCGGCGTTTTGTCCAAACCAGCGCTTAAACCCAATACTCAATATCACGGCGCGAATGCCGTTGCCTTAGCGGTAAGCGAAGACTTCAAAAGTCTTCTCGAGCGTTCTTATGATAGCTCTATCTGGACGACGATTATCGACCCGAAAGTGACACTCGACTTCTTCCAAAGTAATGAAGATGTAGTATTGATTCATTATTCCGATCAATACACTAGCTCATCAAGTTATGACGCAATCACAGTAACTGCGCAGAGAAGTTTGTTTGAAAAAGTGATTGCGCAGGGAGATGGCGGCCAAATTAATGAATTCAACGCCTTTAATGGTGATTGGCTGCTGAAAATGATGACTTGCGACCCAACCATTAATAAAGAGCGTAAAGGCGTGGTGGGTGCGTATAAGTTTGTGACAAGTTTAGTGCACAACTCCGACATCACATGGGTGCCTTTGTCAGTGGCAGAAATGATCCGCGTATCGGGTAACGTTGGTCTTAATATGTCGGATAGTGAATTCTCTCGTAACGTTCAAGGTTATAAGAAAGGCGCGATTTCTGATGACGTTCTGTTAGTTGGGTTTAAAAATCAGCAGATGTATTTGCTTCCGGTTGAAGTGAAGACTGGCTCAACGCCAGACTATAAGAAAGCCGTTAAGCAGTCGAAAGAGTTACTTCGTTATCTCAGTGAAGATCTTCTGGGCAATGACGCTTTAGCCAGCAAGTTATACCGTGGCTTATTTATGCGCCAAGTATTGATGCAAGTGGATAAATATCGCCTGTATAAGGTTTTTGCTGAAGACTACTTCGAGAGTCTATTAGACAACAAAGAAGAATGGCTAAAAGGGGATTATTCTCTTGCGAAAGTAGCAGGTTACCCAGATGGTTTTGTCGTCAGCCATTTAGAAAGCGCGAGTTGTCTAGAGCCTAGTTATCAGATGCTTGATGGCATCTTAAAAGTGGACCTCCCAATGGGACTGTTGCCGGGCTTAGTAGAAACCCCTCTACAACAAGTCTTAAATGAGCTGGACATCGTGAAACTTTGCCATGTGCCAGAGCATTTTGTGCTAGATGGAAGTACTCAATCGGAAGAGATTGATACTGAAGTGTCGCAAGATAACGGCGATACAGAGCCTCGACTTCAGCCACTAGAGCAGGTTAACGATGATACTGAAGTTGCTTTTCCGGAGCCAAAGCCAGAGCCAGACGAAGTGCAGCCCGATGCTCCAACGCCATCGATTCAGCAAACGTCTTCGGGTAGCAACTTAAACGTTCTGTTTGGCCACAATGCGATGACTCAGGCGCCACTTAATTGGGAGCCAACCAATACCGCGAAATTCATGAATACCAATACCGGTATTATTGGCACTATGGGTACAGGTAAGACCCAGTTCACTAAGTCGGTTCTTACTCAGCTCCATCGTAACCGAGCGGATAACGTTGACGGCGCGACTATTGGTATCCTGATATTCGATTACAAGTCCGATTACGTAGACGATAAGTTCCAGCAGGCCACGGCAGGTAAGAAGTTCAACTTGCACAAATTGCCATATAACCCTTTGAGTTTATTCGGCGATACACCAATGTTGCCAGTTCATACCGCACGTGGTTTTTCAGAAACCATGGGTAAAGCTTTCAACCTTGGCCAGAAGCAGCAGCTACGTTTGCGTAAGTTAGTTGGCGAAGCTTATGAGCTGGCTGGGATTCGCAAAGCGGACCCAAGCACGTGGACAAAAGCTGCACCGACAATAGCCGATGTGTGGGCTTTGTTTATGGAAACTGAGCCAGATGAAGATTCATTGTACGCCGCTCTAGAAAGCTTGTATGAGTTAGAGATCTTTGAAGATGATACCAGCAAGTGTATGAGCCTATACGATTTGGTGGATGGCATTACAGTTGTTGAGTTGGCAGGCTACCCATCTGAGATTCAAAGTTTGGTGGTTGCACTAACGCTCGATCTTTTCTACTCGCAAATGCAGAAGAAAGGTAAACCAGAAGTGCAGGGTGACTTCCGCCAAATCACCAAAATGATTTTGGTAGATGAGGCTGATACCTTTATGTCGCAAAACTTCCCAAGCCTGCGCAAGATCTTGAAGGAAGGTCGGGAATACGGAGTGGGTACGGTTTTATCAACGCAAGACATCACTCACTTCCAAACCGGTGAGAACGATTACTCTAGCTATGTACTAACATGGGTTATTCACCGTGTCGCTAAGATCCGCCCACAAGAGCTCAAAGCCATGTTTGGTGTAAACGAAAAAGCCGAACAAGAGAAACTTATGGAAACCATCAATAAGTTGGAGAAGCACTACAGCTTATACATTGATGGAGCTAAGAAGATCGTCAAGATGCGAGATAAAGCGTTTTGGGAGTTAATATCAACAAATGTTGTATAAATTGGCAATAAGGCAGCAATGAGTGTTAAAAGAGTTAAATATAGAAGAAGAGTACTATACAGGTGAAAGTGATCTGGTAGCAGATTTCTATAAGCCGTGTCTAGAGAGGTCAATGTATTATGACAGGTCTGTTGGCTTTTTTAGATCATCTGTTTTTTTGATTATTGGTCCTCAGATTGTTGATTTTGCAAAACGTGGTGGAAAAATTCGTTTAATTTGTTCTCCAAGTATAACTGAATCAGATATCAACGCCATATCCGAAGGATATAAGAGTATAGAAGCCATAAATGACAAACTGCAAAAAGATATAGATGATTTAATTGGTGACGCTTCGGTATATAAGAATGCCGAAGCACTTGCTACGCTGGTCAAATTTGGGGTGTTGGATATTAAAGTGGTTTTTTTACCGGAAGCAAAAGGTGAATACCATGCAAAGTTAGGTCTATTTAAAGATGAGAATGGCGAGGTAGTATCTTTTAAGGGGTCTGTGAACGAATCATGGACAGGGTGGCATGAAAGAGGAAATCATGAAACTCTTGATGTGTACTGTAGTTGGAAACTAGGAAGAGATCAGAGGCAAGTTAAACGAAACACAACCTATTTTGAAAACTTGTGGTTAGGTAATGTTAAAGGTCTTCAAGTAGTTCCTTTCCCAGACTTGAGTAAGAAGAAGCTTGAATCGATAGCGAAAAATACCATTGATGAGATTAATTGTGTGGAGTTAGTCGATTATTTTAGTGTTGGGAAACGTGATCTTGAGAAGAGTCGGCTAAGTTTGCACAAAAAAAGAACACCATTACCTCATCAACTGAACGCTTTGAATGAATGGAAGAAGCGTGGTCATTGTGGAATCCTCGAACATGCAACTGGTAGTGGTAAAACATTTACCGCATTAACTGCCTTAAAAGATCACTTGGGGCAAGATGGAGTTGCTTTGGTTTTAGTACCAGATCGCCTCTTACATAAGCAGTGGGCAGAAGAAATTAAAGAAGAAATTCCAGAAGCAACCATCTTAAAAGCTGGGGATGGATATAACAGTTGGCGTAAAAATAAACGCCTTAAATTCTTTACTCAGCTTGGTGATGGTCTTGGAATACGTATTGTCCTGGCTACGATGTCAACAGCAAGGTTGGACGATTTTCGCAAAGGAATCTGTGGTAGCAAATCTCTTATGGTGGTAGCTGATGAGGTTCACGAGGTTGGTAGTACCGAAAATTCAAGAGTTTTATCGATAGATGCTGGACCGCGTCTAGGATTAAGTGCGACGCCAAAGCGTTACGGCGATCCTGTTGGAACACAGCGCATTTTTGATTTCTTCGGCGAGATTGTTGAACCGCCGTTTACATTGGTTGATGCCATTGAAAGTGGCCGTCTTGTCGAATATGAGTACCACCCAGAACCAATTCACTTATCTATAGAAGAATCTGACGCGTACGAAGAAGCAACTAAAGAGATAAAGAGGGAATTTGGTCGCTCGAAACGCGATGAGCAAGGAAAGCCAGTACCTTCTCCGCGTTTACAGAATATGCTGATTCAGCGCGCGCGTATTGCTAAAAAGGCCTCCGCTAAAGTTCCCTACGCTGTAAGAACTGTACAAGAACATTATACAGAAGGTGAGAGCTGGTTGATTTACTGTGAAGATCAACACCAGTTAGCTGAAGTAATGGAGCAATTAAGGGGTAAAGGATATTCACCGTGTGAGTATCATACCAGTATGAAAGGTGATTCGGATGCTTCGTTAGATTGGTTCAAGCAATTTGGTGGCATTATGGTGTCGATTCGTTGCCTGGATCAAGGGGTTGATATCCCCAAAATATCTCATGCCATTATTCTCGCATCGTCGCAAAACCCGCGCCAGTTTATCCAGCGCCGCGGGCGAGTGTTACGCACCTGCAAGGGAAAATACAGCGCTGTGATATATGATGCGGTTGTGGTGCCTTTGGATTTGGATTTGGAGCCAGGACAACTCTCTTTAATGAAAAGTGAGTTACAACGAAGCATTCAATTTTCTGAGACAGCTATGAATCGCTCTGGTGCAAGTAAACTTGTAAGAATCGCCATTGATTTAGGGATAGACCCTGAGGAAGTTGGCTTAGTTGATACCGATGGTGTCGAAGAAACAGGAGAAGATGATGGAGAATAAAAGTGATCCATTGGCTGTATTATTGTCCATAAAAGATGAACAGGGCTTGGGTGTGGATAAAGAATTGATAGAGCAATGCTATCAATTACAAAGCTCTCACCAATATGACAAAGATCGAGATACTATCAAGAAAATGAAAGCGCTTGTTGAAAAAAAAATCGTGGAACGTGAAAGTGAGCAATTACTATGAAATTAAAAGAACTCACAATAAACAACTTTATGCCTTATAAGGGCGAACAAAAAGTTGTTTTCCCACAACATGAAACACAGAATGTGATGTTGTTATTTGGCGATAACATGCGAGGTAAAACCAGCTTTCTTAACGCGATTCGCTGGGGCTTCTATGGAAATGCAGTAGGGCGTCACCTGAGAGAAATTCCACGAGTGAATTTGGTTAATATGGATGCTGTCGCTATGGGGGATTGGTCATTATCCATTGTGCTAAAGTTTTCACATGAAGAGAACGAATATGAACTTCGTCGTCAAATAAATAGAAAAGCACATGTCTCAACGCCGAAAATTGATGCTGATTTTGAAGAACAAATCGGTTTAAGAATGAATGGCGAAATCTTGCCAGGTGATGTTGTGGTGAACGAAATCAACCAGGTTATCCCAGAAGAGATTTCACGCTTTTTCTTGTTTGATGGTGAACTATTGCAAGAGTACGAAAACTTACTGATAGATGATAGTGAACAAGGCGAGAAAATCAAAGAGCATATTGAGCAGGCTTTAGGAGTCCCCGCATTGGTACACGGCCGTGATGAATTGGCAACTTTATTGAAAGAAGCGCGAAGTATTCAGGCAAAAGATGCTAAGAAAAACAAAGAATTAAGTAGCTATGCAGAACAGCAGCGTCAATTGGACATTAAATTGACGTCGTACGAAAAAGACTTAAAAGATCAAATCACCCAAAAAAATGATGTACAAAACCAAGTCGACATTATTGATGATGAGCTGAAAAATACCGAAGCAGTACAGCGTAAAAAGGTGCAGTTAGAAGGTCTTAAGGGCGAACGTGATGTCACCGAAAAGAACCTTGTTGAACTTGCGGATCAAAAGCGTGAGTTGTTAAAAACAGCGTGGAAAGACGTTCTTCATACCAGTGTTGCGCCTACTCTGAATAAACTGAAGGATGAGCGATCAAACCTTCAACAGGCAATGAAAAACAGTGCTGTGCTAGAAGACAAGATAAAGACTCTTTCCAAAATATTAGATGATCCAACTTGTACGACCTGTCGTCAAAATATTCCTGCAGCGAAGATGGAGCCAATTCGCACAGAGTATGAAACCTGTAAAGCGCAAGCTGAACTTACGGTTGTAAATCTCGATGATTTCACTGAGCTAACCGATAAGATCGATAAGTTAAGCCAAATCCGTTCGGCTGATGAAGGCACTCGCATACACGCTACAATAAAAAAAGAAACGAAGCAGCAAGTGAAGCTCATCCAAATTGAAACAAGGTTGGAAGAACTGGATGAAGAAATTCGTGAATATGATACGGATCACATTATGCGTCAACGCGAAAAAAGAGATCGCCTAACGGGGCACAATTCACGTCTATCTCAAGAAATCGATCAAATTAAACAAAAAATTGAAAAAAACGTGAGTGAACAAGACCATATCGCCACACTTATTTCGAAAAATAAAGGAGCCCAAGGCCAGCAAAGTTCTATAAGGGTTAATCTTTATCAAGAGCTAGAGCAAGTGTTTGCCAAGGGGATCGATCAATTACGAGACTCATTGCGTGATAAAGTACAGCAACATGCATCGAGTGCCTTTGCTGAATTAACGACTGAAAAAACATATTCGGGCTTAGAGATCAATAACAACTACGGTCTATCTATTATTGATCATGAAAACCGTGTGCTGAAAGAGCGTAGTGCGGGTGCAGAACAAGTTGTTGCATTGTCATTGATTGATGGACTCAATCGCACCGCGAGAAAATCAGGCCCCATTGTGATGGATACACCTTTAGGCCGTTTGGATCCCAAGCACCGTAGCAATGTTCTTGGTTACCTTCCGAAAATGGCTGACCAAGTTGTTTTGTTAGTGCATGAAGGTGAGATCAACCAGAAGCAGGATATGTCCAACTTTGCTGATCGCATAGGTGCCCGTTATCAAATCGTTCGTGTTTCTGCGACGGAATCAAGAATTGAGAAGGTGTTATATCATGAATGAACCAGGACGTATTGGATTGACCAATGAGGCGAGCGCTCAGTTGGAAGAACTTCTGGCTGATTTAAATCCAGTAAAAGGTGAAGAAGGCATTGGGTTGATCAAATTTGATCTGTATAGGCTAGCGGTTGCGGTTGGCATAAAAAGAGGCACTAGGCCGCCAGCTTTAGCTGATAAAAGTACCTCTAGTTTTAGGGTCGGAGAACTTGATGAAGGCGGTGTTTTATATACGGCTGTCGAATGTGCCGGACTGGTGGAGCAAGGGGCTGCAGTATACGAGTATATAGAGCGTTTAGCCGAGCAAGGCATTCGAGAGTTTTATGATGCCAATATAAAAACGGGGCAGCTCCCCTTTGATGAAATTTTTACGAACTAAGAATAATTATGTCTGCGGTTAAATTATATTTGTGTACTTTCTATGATGATGATCCTACCCAGGTATCCGTGCATCGTGACCTCAATACACTACTGGATGAATGGGAGCACTGTGACAAAACAACAGCGATTGGCCTTGTGCATGTGGGCTTTGTTCGTCCAAAAGTATTTAAAATTCCTCAAATACTAAAATATAAAGGCCAAGTCTTGTGTACAGGTGCTGCCAAGTGGGCTTTGCCACTGGAGCATGTATGCTCTCACAGTGTGGTATGTGAGCTTGATATCAGTGGCGCTAAAGTCCCTATTCACCTGGTAATGCAAGGTTTTGGCTACAACGCAAAAGAGCCCGGTGGCATGGCAGCTATTTCATCCGATGGACAAGAATCAAACGGCAATGGCTTGACCATCGCCAAAGCGGCATTGAACGTTCTAGAGAATGCCGCTAAGCCGCAAAGTAAAGAAGAGATTTACGCCAATATTGCCGAAGAAGGGCTGTATCAATTTAGTGGCGAAAAACCGGTTAGTGTTTTAGAGGTAGAACTCAATCGGCATTGCCAGGATACGGAATATTGCAATCCAGCATCAGAACCTGTAATTGGTAAAACACCTGATGGAAAATTCTTCTCGTTACAAAACATTGCATACGAACTTGACGATTGGCTAGTGCTTCTAGAGAAAGATGACCCTAGATTACTTGCGTCAATTAACCCCTATGGTATTTACAGTGAACAGAGCTACTTAAAATCGGCTAATGCTCTTCCCCGAGTGACGAGAGATAATTTGGAGACTTATAGATATCACGCACTCAGCTTAAATGGGGATGTGAGTGACCCAGAATATTTAGTTAGAATTCTTCCAGAAAGCTTGCGTCAAGTCGATCTATCGGTGCTGGGTCTGACTGTAAGGCTGATGAATATCTTCAACCTTCAATCAGTACAGTGCTTAGCTGATCTTGATGGAGTGAGTTTATCAACTATGATGAGCTGGCCAAATTTTGGACGAAAGTCAGCTAAAGATTTATGTGAAATAATATCTAGTAACTTCGAAAACCTAATGGAGCGTGTGTCTATTGTTCCGTTAGAGATTACAGAAGCTAAGGAAGTAGATAGCGGTCAATTCCCAGAGCAAGTTGAAAGCGATCGGATTGGGATGATATCTCAGACAACGCTTAAAAATCACTTTGAAAAAGCCCTATCTCAGCTTAAAGACCGTGACAGAGAGGTTATCGAACTCCGAACTGGATATAACGGAAAAGTAATGACTCTGGAAGAAGTTGGAAAACGGCTTAATGTAACTCGAGAGAGAGTTCGTCAACTGCAGAAAAAGTATGTTGCGAAGATCATGGAGCGTGAGTATTGGGATGATTGTATTGCTATTAAAATTGGCCAGTTGCTTATTGACCGTGAAAGGCCCTTATATCTAGAAATGCTAGAGCTAGAAGATAGTTGGTTTTCAGGTTTTATGGGAAATTATGCAAATCTTATAGCAATCATTGATCTTTTCTCAGAATCTGAGATCCGAATAATAAAAGTCAACGGAGCCAATATTGTAACTCGCATAAGGCAAGATGACTGGGATAAGGGGTTATCCCAAATTAGAAAGAGCCTCAAAGACAAGGCAGAAGAGGAGGGGTGGACACGTAGTGACATTAATATGACCTTCAGAGCCTTCCTTGCAGGTACCGGTGCCGAAGAACTGTTAACTCTTTTGTGGGATCAGTTTTCAAATACTTTGCAATTTTCTAGTGAATTAAAAGATGCTAAGTTGATTGGTTTTGGCCGTTCTGCAGAGGCAGCTGTATCTGCAGCTCTTACGAAAGCAGAAAAGCCTTTACACTATTCTGAAATTGCAGAAATGGCTACAGTAATACTTGGGCGACCAGTGAATGAAAGGTTAGCACATAATGCTGTGCAAAGGTTGGGCGGGAAATTGTTTGGGAGAGGGGTATACGGTCTTTCTCACTTCAATCCGATCTCTGAACGTATGTGTAAAAATATTAGACTTGTTGTTTCTAAGATTATTTATGATGGCCCGATAATGAAACAATGGCACTGCGGTGAAATTATTACCCAACTAAAAAATCAATTTCCAGGACTTCCACCTGAGTTGGATCATTACATTCTTAATATGATTCTGGAAGATGAAGACAAGCTCAACTATCTTAACCGAATGGTTTGGGCTAGGTCAGACTCTGGACAATCTAAAGATGACCGAGTAGATATGGCCGATGCGTTTACTAAAATTTTAGAGGACAATGGTGGACCACTTAAAGGAAATGAAATAAAAGTGCGCCTTCAAGAAATCAGAGGCGTAACGGACAATCTACAGATTCAGCCTACTGATAGAATGATTCTAGTAGGACCAGATTACTGGGGGTTAGTCGATCGTGATGTTCCAGGTAGTGCAGAAGAAAATCAGGCTAGACTAGATGCTATATATAATTATCTTCGAGGTTCACAAAAAGGTATTCACTATACAGAAATAGAAGATGTCTTAAAAACAAAAGATATACCAGGTGATGCTCCTCAGCCTTATACGTTGCTAAATTTAGCTCAACGCGATGAACGATTTTACTTAGCAAGAGCGATGTTTCTTGGGTTAGCTGAGTGGGGAGAAGATGTTCGTCGGCTCAATTTCAGCCAGGCAGTGAGGAAAATAGTGCAAGAAATGACTCGACCGATGAGTATCGCAGAGGTTAACGCAAAAGTGGAGTCTTTAACTGGTCTAGAGGTTGATGGCACTGTAACTGGTTTATTACTCAATCAAGGGGGAAAGTATGACCCCTTAATCAAGCTTTGGTGGAAGTAAAATAGGGATGTTTAAGCAATACTGATTTATTGTCTTAAAGAGAAATAAAAATATACAGGTTGGATAGTTAGCTAGCCCTATTGGACCAGCTCTATTAAACTATCAATAGTCTTTGTTTTACTCAGAAGATAGGAAACTCCACGATGAAGGTGAAGTTTAAAGTGATAACTAAGTTCACCTTCGTCGACTCCACCAAAATCTATCTTTGTTCTCTGGCGTAACATCGCCAAATAGATATCTGAAAACTCACCGCCAAACACTTTCCATGTCATTTCAACATTACTGTTAGTTACAATGTCTTCATGTGGAGGGATACTCTCTTCTTTCAATGAAAGCATAAGTGCCCAACGGCAAAGAACATTCCAGTTATCGATTTTCGTGTTTTTCTTTACTGTGATGAGTTGCCCTTTGGCTTTTTCTGATAAGCGAACGGTCTCAATGCTCATGCTGATTCTCCAAAGTAGCCTTCAGTAATGGTCGATGTTTTGGCTGTCTCTTCATAGCTAATATGATATTCCTTAGCCACTGAGCGTTTCAGTTTTTTGTAATATTGCCCAGCAATTTCTTCATCTGTTGATAATAGGATTACTTGCCCTGCGGCCTCTGGGAAATAGTTCTCAACAAGTTTTGTTCTGTGCTTACCATCTAGTCGCCCCATAGGTGTATCAATGATAGTTGGGATTTCTTTTCCTGAAGCTTCCGCTAGTGCCCATAAAATAGCTACGGACAATAATTGTCGCTCGCCAGCAGAAAGGCGCTTAGTGTCCAAAGCTAAACCATCTAACCCTAATAGGGTTAAATTGAATGTTTGAGGGTTAATGTTCACTTTTGCAACCAGCTCAGACTTTCTCTCTAGTGAATCGAACTTACTTTTAATACGCTTTTCTAGCGTTGCAATATTCTCTTTAATAAGTTGTGCTTTGAATTCGTCAACAATATATTTCATTTCAACTAGATGTTCAGCGACTTGTTGATTTCGTTTTCCTTCAAAGTCCTCAGCATTCTGCTGAATCAAAGTTGCATCTAGACGCGCTTCATTCTCATTAATTTGAGTTTTACATTGAGCCATCTCTTCCATTAGGGAGTCTAATGTTGTTTTAGAGTGAGAAATAGAAGCCTCAATTTTGCTTTTGGTTTCAATTTGGTCTTTAACGGAATCAGAATCAGGAACCGCGTCTAGCTTTTTATCTAGCAGAGCTAGTGTTTCTTGTAATTCTCTCTTCTGCTTTAATAGCTCTGTACTTTCGGTTTTATCTGACTCTATTGCATTCTCTGCAAAGTCAAATATTACCGGGTTAACGTCTAGGTACTTTTCTTGGTTTAAGCTTTCTGCAGACTCTTGCCATATTGAACTAAGCAGTTTATTTACTTGTTCAGCCATATCATCAGTTGTCGAAGCTTTTAAACGTTTAATTAGCTCGTCATTATTGGTCTTGATATGCTTCTGTGCATTATCAAAACCAATAACTTCATCTTCTAATAAAGCTTGCTCTTTGGTCTCTTTCAATAAGTTGTGTGCAATAGCCAATGGCATCGCGCCAGCTGCCAGTTTTATAAGGTTGTGATCAATAGCCTCCAATTTGGAAGCTGCCGCCTTTCGGTCGAGCTGAATGTCATTAACATCGTCTAACAAAGTTGCACCCGAGGTCTGCATTTGGACTTCGATGTCTTTTAACTGGTCCGCTAGAGCATTCTCATCATCTAGAACTTTCTGAACACTCTCTTCTATATTTAGAAGGTTGTTATCTAGAAGTTCTTTTCTTTGTTTCAGTTCATCAACTTTTTTAGTCGCAGAGCTATCCAAGTTACGCTCTTGGCGGCGACGCTTTTGACTATTTAGGTCTTTAGATAGTTGAGTGAAGAGCTCTAGCCCAAGCAGTGCTTCAATACCTGTTTTTAACAGTTGTGCAGAGCGAACTGGGTCTGCTAAATCTTCAATTTTCTCGCCATCAAAAAAGAACAGCTCAGACATACTTTGAGGGATAAACTCGGA
Source organism: Vibrio profundum (assembly GCF_050337555.1). Lineage (NCBI taxonomy): Bacteria > Pseudomonadati > Pseudomonadota > Gammaproteobacteria > Vibrionales > Vibrionaceae > Vibrio > Vibrio profundum. The sequence continues at coordinate 12,965 of NZ_JAKJTA010000013.1, read as the reverse complement.
TACAAAGTCGTTCCAATTGTCTGTTAATAGGTTATCAAGCTCCCCATTTACCAGAACTTGAACTTTATCCGTAATGTCTTTGTTTGAGCTACTTTCCCAAGAGCGAATGACTTCATATCGCTTGGTTTGGGTTCTTTGAGTATGACGGAAGGACAGAGCTACAGAGGCAAACTTGTTCTCGCTATACTTATTGATTGCTTGCTTTAAATAATCGCTGTATGACAACTTACCGCGGTTGGAACATTTTGCATTTTTTCCGTATAGAGCAAGCTGGAGAGAGTCTAAAAACGTAGTTTTTCCTCCTCCATTCAGCCCTCCAAATAAGACTACAGGTTTAATGTGGTCCGTTACATCAAGGTCTACGGTGTGTTCCCCTTGATAGATGCCAAAGTTGTGCAGTTTTACTTGTTCAAAAATCACTATTTGTCTCCGTTGCAATCAAGTTGTTGGCAGATAGTAATTTGCTATTGCGATTATTCATTTCTAGGTTTTCTTGAGCTTTGAGATCTAATAGAGCGAAAGACTTATCGATTTGGTGGATGTAGTATTCGTACAGTTTAATCAACCCGTTTACCAATTTAGCTTCGAGTGTATAAGACTCATCAGGTTGATGATTATCTGAAGTAATCTCAGCATAATAAGCTTTGTATTTCTTTACCTTACTTAGTTCTTTCTTCGAATCTAAAATCTGAAGGTTCGATACAATGTTCTTTAAAAACTCGAGTTCACTACCTACACTTTGTAGGCGGTGTAGTTTGACAAGTGCTTCATTTTTCACTTTATCTAAAGCAAAGCGGCGAGCATGGTCGATGCTTTCAAATGCACCTTTATCGATAGCTGATTCTAGGTCGTCAGAAATCTTTGCGCGTCGAAGTTGGTGTTTATATCGATCTTCGATAGAAAGTAGAGTTCTAAGTTGTTGGTATTTAAGCTCATCAGGATCATCATGTTGCGCACAAAATGCCTTTAATTTGCTTAGAATGTTGTGATTAACGACAGGACTGTAAGCTCTAGAAGCTCCCTGATATTTCTCACCAGTGACTTCTTGATAGATTAGAGGAACGCTGTCTTCTGCTTCGTTTTTTTCATCTACCCAAATCCGGCGAATCTCTTCTAAATCATCAAGAGTTAGAAGCTCTAGGTTTTCAACATCCGCAGGCCCGCATTCTCTTACTTCCATCTGAGCTTGTAAAACTTTACGAAGCATTGATTCTCTGAATGCCTGCTTATATGGACCACGAACAATATCAGCGGGTAAATTTTCGTACTTAAAATCGGTGTTATCTTCGTATTGAGCTAATAGTTCAAACATATCTTCACTATCGGCAAGGTCTTTTTGTTCACTGAACTCTTTCATGCTGATATGAACGGTAAGGCTTCCGTTCATTCTTCGGAAGTCTCGATTGTGTTTATCTCTTGCGATTTTGTTTGTTTTAGCATCTTTGTTAGAGTCATTGATGTCGATTTCATTCCGGAGAGCAAGCAATGGTAGCATCCACTCTTTTTCTTCGTCATTAGCAATCATAGCTGCCATAGATTTATCTTCACCCACCATGGTACATACGTAACAACCGAAACGGCTATCACCACAACTTGGAGTTGATTTATCTACGACAAGAGGGCACTCACCACCATCAGTAGCACCCTGATACATACCCAATAAGTCAGAATTTCTGTAACCCCATGGGTTTTTCTGCTGGGTTAGAAAGGACCAGACATCATCATTTGTCCAATCTTCTACAGGCGTATAAACCCATACACGGTCGAGTTGTGTATTTACGTTCAACCCATCTTCTTTACGAGTATTGTCGGAGCGATTTTCAATGTTTGCCATGCTTGCAGAGCGAACGGTACTTTCATGTTTACGAGTACCTAATACTAAGATTGCTTCACCATTCTTTTTAACCACATTTTGGATAAATGTGTTTGAAGGGCTGATCTTAAGTCGGTCTGTGCACCAACGGAATTTGTAGCGTGGTGCAGGGTAGCCTTTTCCGACTAAGTTGACCCAAAATCTATCTTCAGTTTTTGGGGTCAAACGGTGTGGTTGAATAGGTAAGTTCTGCTCATCGACTGCTTTTTGCATTTGTTTGAGTGAGCGGTCGACCCAAAGCGCAACAATTGGGTTCTCAACTAAGGTGTCTGTGCTGATGACATGGACAGGCTTGCTCGCCTTTCCTTCTTCTTTCAGTTCTGCCACAGCATTCCACACGATTTGAAGTATGGCTGTGGAATCTTTACCGCCGCTATAACCTATTACCCAAGGGATGTCATCCTTTTGATATAGCTCTTTTGTTTTAGCAATTAAGCGTTGGATCGTTTCTTTGAACCCAATCTCGTTAAATGCTGAGTAACGTGCTTGTTGAGTATTTACTGTCATAATTTGATTTACCCGGAGGCTTACTTGTTCTGTTTCGCTTGGTTGAATTTGGTTTCTTCAGCTTTTTCTTTCGCACTCAAAGGAATGGAAAGATAGTGCTTAATTCTGTTTGCTGTTAGTTTCATCGCAACTGAAGAGTTACGCATCGCACCGTTCACAACACATCTTCCATCCCAGTCTCGTTTATTGCTTCGAGACCAATCTATATTTTTGAGCGCGAGAGTTGTCTCTTTCCACTTAAGGTCATTATTTAGCAGCCAGTTACCCACTATCCCTAGGGCTTGAAATGTAACTGAGTACGCATGAATAGCTTCTTCACGGACTTCTCCGCCTGAAATTTGCTCTTTACAGACAAGATTCCAGGCAGGTATGACTTTAACTAAGTGCTCCCAATAGTCTTTTGCGATAGGTACTAAATCTTGGTAGTTGTCATTACTAATGCTACTAAAAAGTTCATTCGTTGCCTTATTTAGAGCGCTATGACTTACTAGCTTCTTCGATCTTGGACCTAAATTGCTTTTTTCCATGTGGATGAGCCTCGACAAAATCGGGCTATCGAACACTATTGATTTGGAAAGCATTGAATCTGGTTCGTCGTCGTAGGTGATACTCAGAGAACTGTCGGTTTTTACTGGATAAAGGTTCAAATCTTTGAATATTTTTTGCCTTTCCGGGAGGGACTTTCCTACAAAGAACACGACAGAAATATTCTCGTTACCTAATGAAGGATCTTGCTTGAGCGCCTCAAGGATAGCCGCGTTTCTGTGTTGACCATCGGTAATATAGACTTCTGCGTCGTCATCGATAGTTAGCGTACCGATCTTTTGCTGGTGTTTACCTTGTCCAATAGATGTGAATTCAGTTTCGCCATCAATGCATGCGGTCAAAGCAGAGAACACGTAACTATCTCTATTTGCTAAGATATAATTACTGATCTCTGGTATACGGTCAGGGTTTAGGATTCTCTGAGCTCGCTCATTTACAGGTAATGTTCCTTCGTCAAACGTAAATATCCGTTTTAACCTTTTTAGAGGGCACATCACAGTGTAGAATTCGGTTTCAGCTTGTACGCCTTTGATGGCGGGGAACGATGTCCCGGAAATTACATCAGTCATATCTCTATCTATAATAGGCGTTTTTACGAACAATAGCATTTGTTCGTACGAACAATGGCGTGTACTATACGCTAGTCGCTTATTAATGTCTCCCATTTTGTTAAGGCTTTAGAATGACTACATACTTAGATTGCAATGCAACAACACCTATGGCACCAGAAGTCGCGGAAATTGTTAGTAAATATATGCTTGACGAATATGGGAATGCTGGAAGCAGAACTCATGAATTTGGGGTGAAAGCAAAGCAAGCTACTGAGTTGGCAAGACAGCAAGTTGCTGATGTAATTGGTGCAGATAAGAATGAAATTATCTTCACTAGTGGCGCAACAGAAAGCAATAATATCGCGATTTTAGGTCTCAAATCGTGGGCCAATAGCCAGAACAAGAGACATATTATAACGACTAAGATCGAACATAAAGCGGTGTTGGAGCCTATCGAAATGCTAGAATCAGAAGGCTTTGAAGTTACTTATTTAGACTGTGATGAGTCTGGCTTGATCCCGAAAGAGTCATTAGTAAAAGCGTTGAGAGATGACACTTTTCTAGTAAGCATTATGCACGTTAATAATGAAACAGGTTCAATTCAGGATATAGTGGGTTTTTGCGAAGTTTTAGAAAGGCACGCTGCATATTTCCACGTGGATGCCGCTCAAGGTTTCGGCAAATATAGTGATCCCTTAAAGAATAGTCGTATAGATATGATTAGTATAAGTGGTCACAAGTTGTATGGACCGAAAGGAATCGGAGCTCTTATTGTTAGGCGTAGAGGTTTTAAAAAAGCCCCGCTAAAGCCATTGATGTTTGGTGGTGGTCAAGAGCGTGGTTTAAGACCGGGAACATTACCCGTCGCACTAGTTGCTGGGCTTGGTGAAGCATGTTCATTATCTAATAAGTACTCGGAAGCTTGGTCTAGACATTGCCAAAAATTAAAAGACGAAGCCCTGGGTGGCCTTTCCGAAATTGGGGTCAAGGTTAATGGTGAGAATACTGCACCACATGTGCTTAACTTTTCCATTCCAGAAGTTAACTCTGAAGCTGCTATGGTTGCTTTAAAGGGAATTGCAGCTGTTTCCAACGGTTCTGCTTGTACTTCTTCAAGCTACACACCGAGTCATGTTCTAACTGCTATGGGGCTAGATGAAGATCGCATCGATAGTGCGATTCGTATGTCTTGGTGTTATCAAACCAAAGAGTTACCAATAACGGAAATCATTGAAAAGATTAAACAATACTTATAGTGGATATGAAAATTTATGAAGCTGCTATTGCAGCATTAAACTCTCTCCAAAAGCCTGCCACTGCATCAGAAGTTTACGAAGAAATTGTAGCTAAGCAGCTATATGTTTTTGGAGCTAAGAAGCCAGTTGAAGTTCTTCGAGTGACTATGGATAAGCACACCAAGAACAAAGCGTTTACCAAAATGAATGCTGAAAGGTACTTTTATAAACATACAAATGGAAAGTATGAGCTTCTTGAGCAGTATCGTGCATTTTCAGTTGGTTATGAAATCAAAGAACCTTCTCCTGAAGAAATTCAAAGCGATGATTGCTCTGAGCGAATTTTTGAGTTAGCAGCGCAGCAAAAGGAGAAATGCAAAGCTGAAATTCTTTCCTACTTACGAGCTTTGTCTCCTAGTGAATTTGAAGAGTTTAGTGAGTTATTCTTAAACCGATATGGTTTTAAGAGTATGAACGTTACTCCTGTTGGCCGAGATGGTGGGATAGATGTGAAAGGAGCTTTAAAAATCGGTATTGCAGAGATGAGAGTTGCAGCACAGTGTAAACGATACGCTGAAAACAACAAAGTTGGTCGTCCAGATGTTTCTCAGTTTCGAGGCGATATTACCGGAGAGTACGAGCAAGGTATTTTTATTACTACGAGCAGCTTTACAAGAGAAGCTCAAGAGGTGTCATTCAAGCCAGGCTGCGTTCCTATCGTTCTAATTGATGGTGAACAATTAGCAGAAATAATTATTGAAAAAGGCATAGGGATTCAAAAGCAGCAAGTTGAGATTTATGATTTTGATGCTGACCTTATTTATAGCTGATCGCCTGTGTTAGTAGAGGAACTCAGAGTAAACACTTTGATTTCTTTATTGCATTTATCTAAAAGCACCTCAAATTCCGCTCTAACCATTTGTGTCTCTTCTGTTGAATCATACTTCATGAGCTTCGCTAATCGCTTATCGAAGCTCAGCTGCTTTTTGTAGGCCTCGTGATTTGTTTGAATGTAAAGGTGCTTATTCAGCAGAGGCGGCCTACGCTTTTCATCTACATAATCAAAAAAATCAATATCTTGGTCTGCCATTTTAATTTTTATCCGTTCGACTAAGAAGGGCACAGATTTTTCAAAGTCGTCATAGGCTGTCAGAGTCAGCTTTCCAGATGTGATGTGAATTTTAATCAGGTCGATTTCGTCATCTAATTCACCATACATTTGTAACCCAGCACCCACGTACACGCGCAGTAACAAAGGCAGTTGGTCAATATAATCGCGGTGTAAGATCAGAGAATGTCCGTCGTTCAATAGGCTAGCAGGCAGCTGAGCATAAGCCTTTTCGCATTGCTTATTGATGAGCTCAGTGTCCGCGATGGCAAACAGCAATTCTGCCGCAAGGTTAAGCGCTGCTTTGTAATCGCTAAACAAAGCTTTGATGTCTCTTTTAAGCGATTCCGGCTGTTGGGTGTAGGGTTTTCTTTTCTCGAACAGGCCCATTGAGAAATAGAGAAGCAAATCTTCCTTACGGCCTTTTTCTGCTTGCTCAAACTCCTTGGTGTCAAACATGTCTTGTAGCAAGCCGAAGACTTTTTTGTGCGATCCAATCAGCTCTCGCACTTGTTCAGATTGTTCAAATTCGTCATTGGAGGGAATTCGACCCAATTCCAAACAAACGTTCCAGAACGCGTTAAACAGCTCTAGGTTCTGCGTAATGAGCAGTTTCGCTTTGTCTTTCGCCTCGACAGGCTCTGGCGAGGTGAGTTGCTGCCAGCGATGGTGGCGCTTGTATTTGCTTTGCAGATACTGCTGTTCTTCAAGTTTATCTTTAAAGATATAAAAAATGCCCGGCGCTACGGTAATGGCATCTTCTTGCAGGCTTCGTTCGATATAAGCTTTGATCTCAGATTGCGCATAGTATTTTTGGAACGTATTACGCGACGTAATCACCCCATCTTTGTAGGGCTTGAATTGTGCGATGTAGTTTTCGTTGGCCAGCATGACAGAGACAACCAGAAATTTATCGGCCAGTTCCCATGCACCTAGCAGTGCTTCTAGGCGCTCATCCTGATCTTCAATGACATTCAGTACAAAACCGATGTTAACGATATCAGAGCTCACTTTATCATGATCGGGCTGAAAGTTGGGGTCCCACCCCAAGGCATCAAGGCCGTGGGCTTCGAGTTCTCGCAAGTCATCTCCGCGGCCACAGCCGTAATCAAAAATAGAGCAATGTCCTGCTAGATAGCCATGTTTTGCGAGCGTTTTCATCGGTGCGGAAAGTTCATGGCGAACGATGGCCGTTTTGTGTCTATCGACTCCCGACTCTTCTGGAGTAACGATGGCAGAGCATCGAAACAAACGCCCATCGACTAACTCATAGCCGTGACGAGCAATCAAGTTTCCCCAAGAGCGCTTGAAGCCAATTAGTCTGGTATTTTCATATAGGCCAGCGTTTTCGCCTTCTTCAGTAAGCGATTTAAAGTGCGCGTAGTGCTCGCTATTTGGCAATATCATGGTTTCTTTACGGTGCAGGATCGGCGGGTTGTCCGATTCTGAATAATTCGTCACTTTATGACTGAGCTTCGATAAATCAACGTTTAAGCTTTGTTGCAGCGCCGGATAGGAATCATGATAGAAATCAGGGTAGTGCAGTAAGGATAGTCGGAACTCTTTCTTAAATAATTTAACGAGGTTCCAATGCTCATCATCGAGGCTAACGGCTTTCGCAACAGCAGGAATGAATTGAACGAGTGCGCTCGGCAAGGCTCTCAGTGCGTCTCTATGAATATAAAGTGCATCCGGTAGCTGCTTCCCAACCTCAACTTGTGCGACGAGTTCTGCAAACAGTTCTTCGTTCATTCTTTACCTCGAGTGACTTTTTTCAGGATTATAAATCATCAAACAAGGTTCGTGTGGCGGCGTCTTTCGCACTTTTTTTGTTTACGCGAAGGCCGTCACTGCGAGTTAACCGAATTAATGCGTAACGAGAGTTATCCGGGCCGAAACTGATATGAATTGGTTTGTCTTTTCCGTAGTAATACAAGCGGTCGAAGTTGAGGTGCTGAACGATAAACTTTGCCACTTCGTCCATATTACTTTCGAAGCCCAACACATAGAAGTCACATGATGCCCCATCACGTTTACAGATCCGGTTTCCTTTACTGTTGAGTTCCATTGAAGCGTGCTGATCAATATCCGGAGCAGTCTCGGCAGAACTGTGTGTTTGAATAAAACGCATTAGAGCGTGATCAGTGAACCCATAGGTAATGGAAACCTCTCCAATCTGTTGTTCAATGGGTTGAAGTATGTTTAATGCGAGCCCCTCCAGCTGAGTAATCGAAGCGGAGCAAGGCTGATTCTTTTGACGGTACTGAGGGTGAGCGTCAAGATGCCAGTTGAGCAGTTTATCGAACATAGTGGCGTTGATAAGATCAGGGGTCACTTAACTATAGAAGGTTCAGCTAGTGGAGGGGAAGCATTTTATTATGCGTGAGATTTTGAGTAAGTGTGAAGATCAATCCTACCTAGGATTTTATGCTTTTATGAACCTGATCAAAATGTCTTTAGTCAAAATATTGAAGGCGTCTCTTTATTATCTTTATGCCTGACTTTTCCTCATTTATTTGAGGTGATTTGTGACGCTCCCCTGTTTACTTTCTTGCCTTGGTATGATGATAGATTGGTGTCTATCTGCATGATTAAATTAAAGTTATTTCCATTCCATGCCTGTGGCTATTCTGTGACAGTGTTTCATTAAATGCCCTGAAGGTTCCTATAAAGAATCAACGTTTTTACATTTACTTTTGATGCTGTACATATTTCAAACAAACGAGCTTGAGTAACGAGTGATTATTAGTTGGTTGAGAGTAGAGTGGAGTTCGAAGTATTTATCTGTTCCTGTTTAAATCTTGATAGATAATCCTCATTAATTCTTTGATTAATAAGACTATATGTGTGTGGCCTCTATCGAGGCTGGTTCAGTAAGTACAGCTCATTAAACTTGCAAAAGACACTCAAGGAGATTTCCTATGCCACAAGCAAAGATTAAGACTGAAGGCCGACTTAAAGATGATAAAGGTGAAGAATTGGCTCGTATCGATGAAGGCCTAAGCTGCGCTTACGATGCCGATGCTGAAAAAACCTTTGGTATTAGAACTCACCGCTGGATAACGGTTAACCCTGAGCAATGCCAAGGGGGATCCATGGAAGGATGGTACGCAGAATACAAGTTGGCGTTGTAAATCAGCCAGTCCAAAGCGTGTTGATCCTTTGCCTCTACAAAGTGCGGCACGCTTCATTTTTCCTCAAATACCCCAATCGAGAGAATGTAGAAATGAACGTCGCAGCGAATCCCTCAGAAAAAACCTCCACCACTTATATCAGCATCAATGAGCATGATTATTATCTTGATAAGATCCCTGCTGGGGACTCCCCGTTAGTACAGAAATATCGTTCTTCAGTTCTAAAAGATATGGAGTTAGATACGGTATACAACAATCTCAAACGAACAGCCGATTTAATAAAGCTGGCTTATGTGAGCGTCGCCGGGTATGACCGAGGTAAGTTGCAGGCAAAAATGTCTGGGTTACAAAAAGACATGTTGGATCTGACTAAAGACTGTTCGGTCACTATGGGTAAGTTACAAGCCTCCAGTGAAGAGGTATTGAAAAATATAAGCAGTACCTATAAGTGGCTTCTAAAAGGCAATGAAAAGATGGCATTGAGTCAACTAATGCGCTGCCAAGAACAAGCGAACTCTATGGTCAGTGCGTGCCAAGTTCTGATTGATAGAACCTCTAAGCTGAGTGACCAAGCGGAGAAAATTAAACAAGACGCCATACTCGAACAAGGTTTTCAGAAAGAAAAAAGTGACGAGTTGGAAAAGATAATAGCAGAGGCAGAGTCGCAAAAAAAAGTGGCGCTTGAAGCCCAGCAGCAGTTGATCGAATCCGTTAAAAACATCAATGAACTCTATGGTGATGCTAAAAAACGTGAGGAAAAGGCGTCGGAAAGGGAAATGATTACCAACATTGTTGGTGGTCTCACTCAGGCTATCAGTGCGGGTGTTGGCGCATACAATGGTGGGGCTAGGAACCTTCCTGATAATGAGCAGGACACGAGCAAAGCAGACAAAGAAAAACTTGAATCAAGCAAGAAAGAGGTCGATAAGGTTCAGAAGGAATTAGATAACGTCACGGCAGATATGAAAAAATCTCAGAAGGCATTGGATGAGCTTAATTCTAAACAACCTGATCTCGACAAGAAAAATGAAACCGCAAAAGTAGAGCTGAAGAAGGCTGAAAATGAACTTGCTGAAGTTAAAGAAGCGAAAAGCGAGAGCGCGTCAGCGAAGTTGGAAGCGGCTGAGGCTAAAGTAGAAGAAGCGAAAAAAGGGTTCAATAAAGCTAAGTTGGAGCTTGAAGATCAAAAAACTAAAACTGAGCAAACAAACTCTCGATTAGAAAAAGAGAAGAAAGAGGCTAAGGAAAAAGAAGCGGCTCTAAAAGGGGTGCAAGCCAGTTTGGATTCTTTAACCAAGAGCTTGGAAAAAATGAGTGACCAAGCGCGCTCTGAGCGCCAAAGCATCAGTGAAGAAAAAATGCGCTTGCTTGAAGAGAAATTCAAGCTCGAAGACCAAAAGCGCACCGCGATCACGGATGTGATTAAATACACAGAAAAACTCAAAAATTCACAATTCCAACACAACTATGCTGAAACGGCCGTGTACTCACTGGCTTTGGCTATCAAAGCACTCGCACAAATTGTCACGGCTTTGTCGCAGATGAACCTGTTTTGGAGTTCCATGGGTGAATACTGTCAGCGCTTGTCTAAATCAGAATTCAAAGCCCTAATTGAAGATCTGATGGAGAACATGGATAAAGAAGATCGCATCGAATACTACTCTGATGATGAATTCAAGGAAGTGGGCATCAGTGACATCGCGAAATGGAAAGCGCTCTCTGTTATTTGCGAAGAGTATCAAAAGGCCTCAATGGAGACTTATGGGGTAGTAACTAACAATATCGATGAGGCGCCAAGCATAGAGGAGGCACGCCAACAAGTGACTGCCGTTGCAAACGACGTACTTTCTGAAGCGCAGGTAGATATCGATGCGCAGCAGAAACGTCTTGAGAGTATTCGCCTCCAACAAGAAGAATACCGTAAGGCTAGCTAATCCAGTTGAGGGGTGGCAATCATGCTACCCCACTTAATTGTCTAACATTTAATCCACCTAGGTATCCTTTATGAAAAGTTATAGCCAAATTGCGCACGATGTTCTTGCTGGTATTTCAAGCTCTGTCGACCTGATCAGATCTGACCGACTCAATGATGTCTCTGACAAACTCAAGTCCATATCTAACCCACTCATTTATCTAAAACTAACCGCAAGAAGCTATGTTGATTACGCCCAGAAATGTGGTGATTACAGCCAGTCTCAATTAGAAGAAATTATTCGCGTAGCAGGGGGGAATGATGAGCAGATCAGGAGCCTTGAAACTCAGCTATCAACACTAAACTCCAATATGAAAGAGCTCTCTCGCAAAAAAGAACTGACGGACCAAGATGTAGAGCGTTTACGAAGAGACATTGGCGGCCTTCGTTCAAGCATTCGAAGCAAAGAGAAAGAAGTGAAGGTTTGGACTGGACTGAGCTTTTTGGGTGGGGTAGCAGGCGTTATTATTGTTCAAGAGGCGTTAAAATCTCTAAAAGGTGAACTCAATTCGAAAGTTCGCGAACTCGATCGATTCGAAGAAAAGCTATCAGTGGATAAGAGTAAAATTGGCGAACTGGTAATGGAGCAAAACCAGTCTACTTCGGAGCTTGTTTATATAAAGGCCAGTGTCGACGAACTGAAGAATGTTCAGCTGGCCATAGAAGAAAGACGGAAAGTGTTCAGTCGACAAGTGACGTTTTACAGCTCTATTGATCACTTTTGTAGCGTGGCAAGCGACGCCGTATCCCAAATCCAAACTCGCAACCGAGACAGCTTGAAGGATGTAGCGGAATTAATGGAGTCGTCTATCACGGTCGATATTGAAGAGTATGTCCACGATGAAGTGATGACCCTCAAAGAGGCTATTAAGAAGTTTGCGGATTATTTGGACTCGCAAAGCCAAAGCCACAACCAGAAACTTTTTATAAAACTGCGAGGCGACAATATCGGCTTTTACCCATATGGGTACCAGCTAGCGTCTCAATCTGATATCGAATCGAATTTAGAGGCGGCTCATTCTGTTCTTGATAGATGGGATATAGCTCGTTTGCAAAATGGGTTGGCTCTAATGGGGAGTGGGTATGATTATCGTATTGAAGAATATGGGCCAAAATCCCTTGGACATACGGTGTGTATGTATAGAGAAAATGGGGAAGGGTTAATTACAGGGAGGACGCACTTCACTTTGATGGAAACCAGCACAGTGACAAACTTTGTGGTCAGAAGTAACAAATTGGCCACCGAAGTTTATCGGAAAGCGGATAAAAAAACGTCACCGATTTGGGAACTTGATAAAGCTGAGGTGGGAACACTGTTAAATGATCCTAATGAACAGATCAGGGTTGTCTACTCTAGTAGGTACGAGAACTGTGGCACCATCTATATCGGCGATAAAGCGGGATTACTATTTCTCAAGGGAGAGTATCCAAAGGATCAGGATCTGCGTGAAGAGCTTATAGTGGTACTAATGCAAGCTCAGGCGTACCTCAAATAATGTGAATACCGTACTCAGTGGCTAAGAAAAAGAAGTGATTAATCATAATCACTATGGTGTGTTGACCTTTCAAAGTTAAATATTGCTTGAAGAAAGGCTTGGTCACTCGCTGCCACATTTAAGTTTAAATGTATTAGTTTGAACTAGATCTGACACTTCGATTTGAAAAGAAGAGAGTTACCCACTTTGATTAAGGTGCTGAAACTTAAATCAAAGGAAGAGGTAGCTCTCATGCTTCATACTAGCAATCCAATCATAAAACACAAAGCGGGCCTTCTGAATCTTGCTGAAGAGCTGGGTAATGTATCTAGAGCCTGTAAAGTGATGGGCGTATCAAGAGATACTTTCTATCGTTATCAAGAATTAGTCGAAACGGGCGGCATCGATGCTCTGATTAATCAAAGTCGCCGATCGCCAAACCTGAAGAATCGAGTCGATAGTGACACTGAACAAGCGGCTCTCAAGCATGCCGTTGATTTCCCAGCTCATGGTCAAGTCAGAGCAAGCAATGAGCTGCGTAAACTAGGCGTGTTTGTCTCACCC